>NZ_JAOVQO010000020.1:0-92197 GCF_025673475.1 Albidovulum salinarum
TCGGCTGGGAGCCCTACCAGAGCGACCACGAGGACGCCAACGGCCAGTTCGAGATGAACTGGAAGTACGACAACGTGCTCGCCACCGCCGACAAGCACTCGTTCTTCAAGTTCATGACCCGCTCGATCGCCGAGAAGCACGGCATGCGCGCGACCTTCATGCCCAAGCCCATTGCCGGCAAGACCGGCAACGGCTGCCACGCCCATATCTCGGTCTGGGACGGATCGGGCCGCGTCAACGCCTTCGCCGACAACTCCAAGGAACTGGGCCTCTCCGACCAGGGCCGCGCCTTCCTCGGCGGGATCATGAAGCACGCGAGCGCGCTCGCCGCGATCTGCAACCCCACCGTCAACAGCTACAAGCGCATCAACGCCCCGCGCACCATCTCGGGCGCGACCTGGGCGCCCAACTCGGTGACCTGGACCGGCAACAACCGCACCCACATGGTGCGCGTCCCCGGTCCCGGCCGCTTCGAGCTGCGCCTGCCCGACGGCGCGGTCAACCCCTACCTGCTGCAGGCCGTGATCATCGCCGCCGGGCTCTCGGGCATCCGCACCAACGCCGACCCCGGCCCGCGCCACGACATCGACATGTACAAGGACGGCCACACCGTCACCGGCGCGCCGAAACTGCCGCTGAACCTGCTCGACGCGATCCGCGCCTACGATCAGGACGAGGAGTTGAAAGAGGCCATGGGCCCCGCCTTCTCTGCCGCCTTCATCAAGCTCAAGACCGAGGAATGGAACGCCTACGCCTCCCACTTCACCCAGTGGGAACGCGACAACACCCTCGACATCTGAACCACCCCCTTCCCTCCCCCCCAAACTGCCGCCGCAATCAAATGCGGCGGCCCTTTCTTGCGGGGGAAGGAAACCGCGGCGCTGCGCTGCGTCAATGTGGCCGCCCGCGGCGGGCCATAGGCTGCTATGATGACGAGACGCGTCGCGGCCTGCGGCCAGGTGCAGCGGCGGCGCGGGGAAGGGGAGCCATGTCCACCCGGGCCGCGAGTTTCCGGATCGATTGCAGCGCGTGTCTCGACGCGACAGGCAAGCCGATCGGCAAGCTGCCGGATTTCGCCGAGGATGCAAACACGCTCGCCGCGCTCTACGGCGCGATGGTGCGGACCCGCGCCTTCGACGCCAAGGCCATCGCGCTGCAGCGGACCGGGCGGCTCGGCACCTACGGGTCGAGCCTCGGCCAGGAGGCGATCGGCGTCGGCGTGGCGAGCGCGATGCGCGTTGAGGACGTGCTCCTGCCCTCGTTCCGCGAGCATGGCGCGCAGCTCTGGCGCGGCGTGACGCTGGAGGAGCTGTTCCTCTACTGGGGCGGCGACGAGCGCGGCAACGACTTCGCGGGCCCGCGCCGCGATTTCCCGGTCTGCATTCCGGTCGGGACGCAGTTTCCCCATGCCGCCGGGGTCGCGCTGGCGATGGTCCAGCGCAAGGAGTCGGGCGTCGTGGTGGCGATGGGCGGCGACGGTGCCACCTCGAAGGGCGACTTCTACGAGGCGCTGAACCTTGTCGGCGCCTGGGACCTGCCGGTCGTCTTCGTGATCAGCAACAACCAGTGGGCGATCTCGGTGCGCCGAAGGGAGCAGACCGGGGCGCAGACGCTGGCGCAGAAGGCGATCGCGGGCGGTCTGCCCGGCGCGCAGGTCGACGGCAACGACGTGATCGCGGTCCGTGCCGCGACCGAGCGCGCGCTCGCGCACGCCCGCGCCGGCGAGGGCGGAAGCCTGATCGAGTGCCTGACCTACCGGCTCGGCGACCACACCACCGCCGACGATGCCAGCCGTTACCGCGAGGATGAGGAGGTCAGCGCGCACTGGAAGGAGGAGCCGCTGGTGCGGCTCCGCAATCTTCTCGTCGCGCGCCACGGCTGGGACAAGGCGAAGGAGGAGGCGCTTCTGCGCGAGGTGCGGGCCGAGGTCGAGGCGGCGGCCGATCGCTATCTCGCCATCGAACCGGCGCCGCGCCGGGCGATGTTCGACCATCTCCACGCAACCCTGCCGCCCGACCTCGCCGCGCTGGCCGAGGAGGCGGCGGGCGATGGCTGAGTTGACCATGATCGAGGCGATCCGGGCGGCGCTCTCCCATGCGCTTGAGACCGATCCCGACGTGATCCTCTTCGGCGAGGATATCGGCATCGATGGCGGCGTCTTCCGCGCCACCGACGGGCTCATGCAGCGGTTCGGCTCGGCGCGGGTGCGCGACACGCCGCTGTCGGAGACGGTGATAGCCGGCATGGCGGTGGGCGCGGCCGCGATGGGGCTGAGGCCGGTGGCCGAGATCCAGTTCTCGGGCTTCCTCTATCCGGCGCTCGACCAGCTCGTGAACCATGCGTCGCGGCTCAGGAACCGCACCCGCGGGCGGCTCACCTGCCCGATGGTGCTGCGCGCGCCCTATGGCGGCGGCATCCGCGCGCCCGAGCACCATTCGGAGAGCCCCGAGGCGATGCTCGCCCATATCCCCGGCTTGCGCGTCGTGATCCCGGGCTCGCCGGCACGGGCCTACGGGCTTCTCCTCGCGGCGATCCGCGATCCCGATCCGGTCGTGTTCCTCGAACCGAAGCGGATCTACCGCGCGGTGAGCGAGGCGGTGGAGACCGATGGCGCGGCGCTGCCGCTCGACCGGGCGTTCCTCGTTGCCGAGGGCGAGGACCTCACGCTCGTCGCCTGGGGGGCGATGCTGGCCGTGGCGGACGAGGCGGTGGCGCGACTCGCCGAGGAGGGCATCTCGGCCGAGCTCATCGACCTCGCCACGATCAAGCCCTACGACCGGGTGGCGGTGCGGGCCTCGGTCGCCAAGACCGGGCGCTGCGTGATCGTGCACGAGGCGGCGCTGACGACGGGGTTCGGCGCCGAGATCGCGGCTGACCTGGCCGAGCATTGCCTGACGCATCTGATCGCGCCAATTCGCCGGGTCGCGGGCTACGACACGGTCATGCCCTATCTCAGGCTCGAGGCGCAGTACCTGCCGGATACCGGACGCATCCTTCGAGCCGCCCGCGAGGTGATGGAGTTCACATGACGACATTCAGGCTTCCCGACCTCGGAGAAGGGCTGATGGAGGCGGAGATCGTCGCCTGGCAGGTCTCGGTCGGCGATCATGTCACGACCGACCAGCCACTCCTGTCGGTGGAGACCGACAAGGCGGTGGTTGAGATCCCGGCCCCCTATGCGGGCACCGTCAGGGCGCTTCTGGCCGACCCGGGCGAGGTGGTGGCCACAGGCGCGCCGCTTGTGGAGATCGACACCGGCAAGGGCGCGGACACCGGTGCCATCGTCGGCGACTTCGCGGCGCCGGAGCCGGCACGGCCTACCGCGCCGGTTCGGGTCGCGCACAAGGCGCCAGCAAGGGTTGCCGCCGCGCCGGCGGTGCGGCGGCTCGCCGAGGAGCAGGGCGTCGACCTTGCGGCGCTCAAGGGAAGCGGGCCGGGCGGGGCGATCACCTCGGCCGATGTCCGGACGGCGACCTCGGGCCTCTCGGGCGGCGCGGAGCTTCGTGGCGTGCGCAGGGCGATGGCGCGCGCGATGGCAGCGGCGCACCGCTGCGTCGCGCCGGCGACGGTGACCGACCGCGCCGATATCCACGGCTGGCCGCCGGGCGAGCCGCCGACGCCGCGGCTCGTCCATGCCATCGTCGCCGCCTGCCGGGCCGAGCCCGCGCTCAATGCCTGGTTCGACGGGACGCGGCGGCAGCTTCACGACCATGTCGACCTCGCGGTCGCGGTGGACACGCCCGACGGGCTTTTCGCGCCGGTGCTGCGCGGCGCCGAGGCAGCGGAGAACGTCGCCGCGGAGGTCGCATCCCTTCGCCGGGCGGTGGAGGCCCGCACGCTCGCGCCCGAGGATCTCAGGGGCGGCACGATCACGCTGTCGAATTTCGGGATGATCGCGGGCGAGCATGCGGCGCTCGTGGTGACCCCGCCGCAGGTGGCGATCGTCGGCGCGGGGCGGATCGCCGAGGCGGTCGTCGCAGTCGGCGGTGCCCCGGCGGTGCGACGGCTTCTGCCGCTGTCGCTGACCTTCGATCATCGCGCCGTCACCGGCGGCGAGGCCGCGCGGTTCCTCGCCGCGCTCCGCGCCGATCTGGAGCGGCCGGCGATCAGCGGAAAGGAGGCGGGCGATGGATGAGGTGTTCGGCTTATGTGACGAGTTCGGTCCGCAGAAGGTGGTGCATGTCGACAACCCCTCGACCGGTCTCCGGGCGATCGTGGTGATCGACAGCATCGCCTGCGGCCCGGCGATCGGCGGCACGAGGATGGCGCCGGACGCGACGCTCGAGGAATGCGCGCGGCTCGCCCGCGCGATGACGCTGAAGAACGCCGCAGCCGGCCTGCCGCACGGCGGCGCGAAATCGGTGATCCTCGCCGACCCCGCGATGCCCATTGCGCGCAAGCAGGCGCTGATGCGCAGCTTCGCGGTGGCCATTGCCCAGCTCTCCGACTACACGCCCGGACCCGACATGGGCACCGACGAGACCTGCATGGCCTGGGTCAAGGACGAAATCGGCCGCGCCGTCGGCCTGCCGCGGGTGCTGGGCGGCATTCCCCTCGACGAGATCGGCGCGACCGGCTTCGGGGTCGCGGTGGCCGCCGGAGTCGCGGAAGGCTTCTCAGACATCCGGCTCGACGGCGCGGCGGTGGCGATCCAGGGCTTCGGCGCGGTCGGCCGCCATGCGGCGCAGTTTCTCGCCGGGAAAGGCGCGCGCCTGGTCGCGGTGGCGGATTCGAAGGGCGCAGTCTTCGATCCCAAGGGGCTCGACCTCGCGCCGTTGAACCAACTGAAGGCAGAGGGCCGGAGTGTCGCCGAGCTGGACTCGAAACGCGCCGGCCCGGCCGAGGCGGTGATCGGCGCCGACTGTGATATCCTGATCCCGGCGGCGCGGCCCGACGTGATCACCGAGGCCAATGCGGCGTCGGTCCGGGCTGCGGTGGTGATCGAGGGCGCCAACATACCGGCGACGGACGCGGCAGAGGCGATCCTGCACCGGCGCGGCATCCTCGTCCTGCCGGATTTCATCGCCAATGCCGGCGGGGTGATCTCGGCCGCTGTGGAACTTGCCGGCGGCTCCGAGGCACAGGCGATGGACAGCATCGCCGAGAAGATCGCGCGCAACACCCACGAGGTTCTGGAGCGCGCAGAGGCCGGCGGCCTGACCCCGCGCGCCGCCGCCCTCGCGCTGGCCGAGGCGCGCGTGATCGAGGCGATGGCGCTCCGCCGCGTCTTCTAGGCGGGCTTGACCGGGATCATGGCGGGGGTGGGGGCGGACCGGCAGGCTTCGCTGGAGAGCGCAAATGGGGGGCTTGAGCGATGGCATTCAACCCAGCGGAAATACCGGGTCTCCCCGCCGAGGAGCTGGCCCGGCGCTGCGATCCGGCAGAGCTGCCGTTCGGCGCCACCGACGAGATCGAGGGGCTTGACCAGCTCATCGGTCAGGACCGGGCGATGGACGCGATCCGGCTTGCTGCCGAGATGCGGCATCGCGGCTTCAACCTGTTCGTGCTGGGACCGACCGGAACCGGGCGCCGTTCCGCGGTCGACCGGCTTCTTGCCGAGCAGGCGCAGAAGCTGCCGGTGCCGGACGACTGGGCCTATGTGAACAACTTCGACGCCCCGGACAAGCCGCGCGCCCTTCGGTTGCCGCCAGGCACTGCGCAACGGCTCAGGGGCGCGATGCAGGGGCTCGTCGACGACCTCGCGATCGACATCCCGGCGCTCTTCGAGTCCGACGAATACCAGACCCAGCGCCGTGCGCTCGACGAGGAATACGGCGAGCGCCAGGAAACCGCGATGGCCGATTTCGTCGAGAAGGCGAAGGCCGAGAATGTGGCACTCCTGCGCACGCCGATGGGGTTCATGCTGGCAGCGATCCGCGACGGAAAGGTCGTCAAGACCGAGGATTACGACAAGCTGGACGAGGCCGAGCAGCAGGCGATCGACGAGAAGATCGCCCGGCTTCAGGAGGAACTTGCCAAGGTCCTGCGCGAGGCGCCGAAGCTCGACAAGGAGTTGCGCGGCAAGATCGAGATCCTGCACGCGAGCATGGCCGAACGCGCGGTCTCGGCCCGTGTCGGCGAGCTCAAGGCGGAGTTCTGCGATATCGCCGCGGCCTGCGCCTATCTCGACGACGTCCACAAGGACATGATCGCCAATGCCGAACTGTTCCTCGCCGCGCAGGCCAATGCCAAGTCCGGCCCGTTCCCCGAGGCGATCCGCAAGTACCACCGCGAGCCGCCCTTCGAACGCTATGTCGTCAACGTGATGGTGTCGCGCGACGGGCCGGAGGCAGGCGGCGCGCCGGTCGTGGCCGAGGATCTGCCGACGCTCGATCACCTCACCGGGCGGATCGAGCATGTTTCGCAGATGGGCGCGCTGATCACCAATTTCACCCTGATCAAGCCCGGCGCGCTGCACCGCGCCAATGGCGGCTACCTTGTGCTCGACGCGCGCCGCGTGCTCACCGAGCCCTTCGCCTGGGAAGCGCTGAAACAGTGCCTCAAGAACCGCTCGATCGCGATCACCTCGATGGCCGAGCGGCTGAGCATGGTCTCCACGACCTCGCTGCAACCCGATCCGATCCCCCTCAGGGTGCGGGTCGTGCTGATCGGCGACCGGGTGCTGCATGCGCTCCTGGTGATGCTCGATCCCGATTTCGCGGACCTCTTCAAGCTGCAGGCCGATTTCGAGGAGTCGATCGACCGGACGGGCGACACGGTCGTGCCCTTCGCCCGGCTGATCGCGGCCCATGCCGTGCGGGACGGGCTGAAGCCCTTCGCGGCGGCGGGCGTGGCGCGGATCATCGACGAGGCGACCCGGATCGCCGACGACAGCAAGAAGCTGACCCTGCATCTCGGCGCGCTCTCCGATCTGATGCGCGAGGCCGACCACTATGCCGGCGGGGCCGGGCGCGCCCGGGTCGAGGCCGAGGACGTCGCCCGCGCCGTCCGCGAGAAGGACCGGCGCGCCTCGCGCGTGAAGGACCGGATGCAGGAGGCGGTCACGCGGGGCACGATCCTGATCGACACCGACGGCGCGAAGGCCGGGCAGGTCAACGGGCTGTCGGTCATCGGGCTCGGCGATTTCCGCTTCGGGCGGCCGTCGCGGATCACCGCGCGGTGCCGGATGGGGGCGGGCAAGCTCATCGACATCGAGCGCGAGGTGGAACTTGGCGGGCCGCTCCACTCAAAGGGCGTGCTGATCCTCGCGGGCTACCTCGCCGCCACCTACGCGCTCGACGCGCCTTTCTCGCTCCACGCGAGCCTCGTCTTCGAGCAGAGCTATGGCGGGGTGGATGGCGACAGCGCCTCCTCGGCCGAACTCTATGCGCTCCTGTCGGCACTCTCGGAGCTTCCGGTGGCACAGGGTTTCGCGGTGACGGGATCGGTGAACCAGACCGGGGAAGTGCAGGCGATCGGCGGCGTCAACGAGAAGATCGAGGGCTTCTTCGAAACCTGCCTGACGCGCGGGCTGACCGGGCGGCAGGGCGTGCTGATTCCGAAATCGAACGTCGAGCACCTGATGCTGCGCGACGATGTGGTCGAGGCCGCCCGCGCGGGCAGGTTCCGGGTGATCCCGGTCGCGACGATCGACGAGGGCATCGCGATCCTCACCGGGCGGGCGGCGGGCGCCCGGGATGCGACCGGCGCTTTCCCCGAGGACAGCGTCAACGGCCGGGTCGAGGCGCGGCTGCGCGAATATGCCGAGGCGCGGCGGCGGTTCGGCCGCACCGGCCGCGGCGAGGAGGGCAGGGGCGGCGAGGGGGATGCGCCATGAGCGCGGCGACCGTGACGCGGCGGCGCATCCTCATCGGCGCGGGCTCCTTCGCCGATGCCGAGACCGCCATCGCCATCGCCGAACGCATCGCCGAGGCGGTCGCCGCCGATCTCGGCGGTGTGATGGTCGAGGAACCGGACGCGGCCGGGGTCGCCGGCCTCCACTGCCAGCGCGTCGTCACCTCCTCGGGCATGCTGATGGTCGCACCCTCCAGCGCCCAGATGCGGATTCTCGTGGCCAGCGACGCGCGGGCGTTCCGCGCCCGCCTGGCGCGGGTGGCCGAGGCCCGCGCGCTCCACTGGAGCTTCGAGCGGCGCAGGGGCGAGCTTGTCAGTGGTCTCTGGGAGGCGGCGCGGAGTTGGGACCTACTGCTCCTCGGCCACCGTCCGGTCCATCGCCGGCGCGGCAGCGTCGTCGCGATCCTGCCGACTGGCGCGAGCGAGAGCGACGCGCGTGCGCTGGGCGAGACGCTGGCCTCCGCGCTCGGGACCGGGATCGTGACGATGGGGCCGATGGCCGGCGCGGAGGCGGAGGCCGAGGAGGCGCTCCTGCGCCGGGTCGGCCGGACCAATGCCGCCGTGGTGATCGTGGATCTCGCGGCGGGCCCGTTTCGCGGCCCCGACGCGCTGCGACGGCTCCTGGACGCCGCGCGCTGCCCGGTGCTGGTGATCGGCGCCGGGAGGGCGCCGGCAACGATCGCCCATACGACGCAGATCCCGCCCGCCCCGCATGAGGACGGTTCGACCTGAGCGCGCAAGTTCGGGCAGCCTATGTCGTTCCGGGGCGGGAAGCGGTCGGAACCAGCTTGACAGCCCAACCGAGCAAAGGGCATGACGGCTGCCGATGGTCCCGGCCAAGCCAAGCGCGGCCGGGTGAAAAGGGAACACGGTAAGGAAGAGCCGCAAGGGCGCCGAAGCCGTGACTGCACCCGCAACTGTAGGCGGCGAGCGACCCCCGGATACCACTGGCCCCAAGACGGGCCGGGAAGGTGGGGCGAGCATGGACCCGCAAGTCAGGAGACCTGCCATCGACGAACGTAGCCAGACCGGGCGGGCTGCCCGGGGAGGGTGTCGATGACTTGTGCCGGACGCGGTCCCATGCCGGGCGCTGCCTTGGCAGGCCATCATCCTTGCGTCGCGATGCGCGGCGCGGGGTCCTTCCCCTGTTGCCCTCCGGTCGCCACCTGACCCCGAGGGAGACCCCATGTTCCTGCGCACCGGCCTGACGGCCCTGCTCCTGTCCTCCACCGCCGCCGTCGCGGCGGAAGGCCCCACCCAGTACCCGCTCACCATCGAGAACTGCGGCGAGACGATCAGCTTCGACGCCGCCCCCGGCGCGGCGGTGAGCGTCGGCCAGGCCGCGACCGAGATCCTCTATTCGCTCGGCCTCGGCGCCAAGGTCGCCGGCACCTCGGTCTGGTTCTCCGAGGTCCTGCCGGAATTCGCCGACCTTAACGCCGGGATCGAGCGGCTCGCCGACAACGACCCGAGCTTCGAGAGCGTCGTCGCAAAGAAGCCGGGCCTGGTCGCGGTACAATACGAATGGCACGTCGGCCCCGAGGGCATCGTTGCCACGCGCCAGCAGTTCCACGACCTCGCGATTCCGACCTACATCCTGCCCACCGACTGCGTCGCCAAGGACAACTCGACCGGCGCCGACGGCACCCGGCTTGCGATGTTCTCGACCGCGAGCGTGCATCAGGGCATTCGCGAACTCGCCGCGATCTTCGACGTGGCCGCGAATGGCGAGGCGCTCGTCGCCGACCTGATGGCGCGCGAGGCCGCTGCCGTCGAAAAGGCACAGGCGCTCGGCCTCAAGGACGCCTCGGCGCTCTTCTGGTTCTCCTCGACCGAACTCGCCGCCGATCCCTTCGTCTCCGGCCAGAAGGGCGCGCCGGGCTACATGATGGAGAAGCTCGGACTTAGGAACGTCGTGGAAAGCGACGAGGAGTGGCCGACCGTCGGCTGGGAGACGCTGGCCAAGGCCGACCCGACCGTGATCGTCATCGCCAGTATGGACCGCCGCCGCTTCGAGGCCGACGACGCCGAGAAGAAGCTCGAGTTCCTCAAGACCGATCCGGTGGCGAGCCAGATGACGGCCGTCAAGGAAGGCCGCATCGTGGTGATGGACGCCCAGACGATGGACGCGACCATCCGCAGCGTGAGCGGCGTTGAAGAACTCGCCGACGCGCTCGAGTCCTACGGGCTCGCGCAATGAGCCTCGCCGTCGCGGGTTCGGGCGGCGCGGGCCGCCGCATCGGTGCGTGCGGTCTGGCGCTGGCCGGGCTCGCGGCGGCGCTTCTAGCTGGCGTGGTGATCGGCGAGACGGCGCTGCCGCCTCTGACCGTCCTCCAGGTGCTGGCCAACAAGGTTCTCGGCGCCGGGTACGCGCTCGATCCGGTGGACGAGGGCATCATCTGGAACTACCGGCTGACGCGGGCGATCGTCGCGGCGGCCTGCGGTGCCGGTCTCGCAGTGTCGGGCGTGGTTCTGCAGGCGCTTTTGCGCAACGCGCTCGCCGATCCTTACGTGCTCGGCATCTCGGCCGGGGCCTCGACTGGGGCGGTGGCGGTGACGATCGCCGGGCTCGGCGCGGGCCTCCTGTCCCTGTCCTTCGGCGCCTTCATCGGCGCGGTCCTCGCCTTCGGCATCGTCGCGCTGCTCGCGCGCGCGGCGGGGGGCGGCGCGGGGGCGGCGGGCGCGGCGCAGATCGTGCTGGCCGGGATCGCGGGCGCGCAGCTTTTCAACGCGCTGACCGCGCTCATCATCGCCAAGTCGGCCAATTCCGACCAGGCGCGCGGCATCATGTTCTGGCTCATGGGAAGCCTCGGCGGCGTGCGCTGGCCCGATGTCTGGCTCGCGGTGCCGGTTGCGGTGGCGGGCGTCCTGATCGTGGCGCTCCATACCCGCGCGCTCGATGCCTTCGCCTTCGGCTCGGAAGCCGCCGCCTCGCTCGGCGTGCCGGTGCGGCGGGTGCAGGCGGCGCTGATCGGCTCCTCGGCCCTGATCACGGCGGTGATGGTGTCGATGGTCGGCGCGATCGGCTTCGTCGGCCTCGTCATCCCCCATGCCGCGCGCTTCCTCGTCGGGCCGCGCCACGGGCGGCTCATCCCCGCCTCGGCCTTCATGGGGGCGGTGTTCCTGATCCTCGCCGACATCCTGTCGCGCGTGGTCATTCCGGGCCAGGTTCTGCCGATCGGCGTCGTCACCGCGCTCGTCGGCGCTCCGGCCTTCGCGGCGATCCTTGTCAGGGGAGGGCGGCGGCTGTGATCGACGCACATGAACTGAGCTTCTCCGTCCGTAACCGTCGGCTCCTCTCCGGCGTCACGCTGGGCCTCAAACCGGGCGAGACGCTCGGTCTTGTCGGGCCGAACGGCTCGGGCAAGTCGACGCTGCTGCGGCTTCTGGCCGGGCTGACGCGGCCCGAGGCCGGCGCCGTGAGGCTCGACGGCGCGCCGCTGGCGAGCCTGCCGCGCCGCACCGTGGCGCAGCGCGTAGCCTTCGTGGCGCAGGCCGCCGAGACCGCCGAGCGGCTAACCGGCCGCCAGGTGGTAGAACTGGGCCGCACGCCCTGGCTCGACGCGCTGGCACCTTGGTCGGAGGCCGACGAGAGCATCGTCGACGGCGCGCTTGCCACGGTCGAGATGCTGGATCTGGCCGAGCGGCAGTGGGGCACGCTCTCGGGCGGCGAGCGGCAGCGGCTCCACATCGCCCGCGCGCTGGCGCAGCGGCCCGATATCCTCCTCCTCGACGAGCCGACCAACCATCTCGACATCCGCCACCAGCTCGCGATCCTGCGCCTCGTGGCCGAGCTGCCGGTCACCAGCGTCATCGCGCTCCATGACCTCAACCAGGCGCGGATCTGCGACCGGATCGCGGTTCTTCACCAAGGCCGGCTCGTGGCGCTCGGCCCCGCCGAAGAGGTGCTGACTCCTGACCGCCTGCGCGCAGTCTTCGGTGTCGCCGCGCGGGAACTAACCGATCCCGCCGATGGAAGCCGCCTTCTCCATTTCCACGCCATCGCCTGACCGGATCCCATGACCCAGCATCCCCGGCCCATGCCCGGCCTTGCCAACCACACGCTCCGCGAGGAGATCCGCGACTACTGGTCGCGCCGGTCGGAGACCTTCGACCGCGCCTTCGGCCACCGAATCGCGCCGGGGCCCGAGGCTGCGGCCTGGGCGCAGCCAATGCGCGACCATCTCGGGCCCGAGCCGCTCAGGGTGCTGGAACTGGCCTGCGGCACCGGAGAGGTGACACGGCTCGTCCATGATCTCGGCCATGACGTTACTGCGCTCGATTTCTCCGAGGCGATGCTGGCGGTGGCCAAGGCAAAACACGTGGGCAAGGCGCGGCTGCGCTTCCTTCTCGCCGATGCCGGCCAGACGATGGAGCCGACGGCGCGCTACGACGCGATCCTCTGCCGCCATCTGGTCTGGACCCTGACCGAGCCCGAGGCGGCCTTCACCGACTGGCACCGGGTGCTTCGGCCCGGCGGGCGGCTCCTCATCTACGACGGCGACTGGGCGCGGCCGAAGCTCTCGGGCCGCTGGGCCGCGAAGGCACTCGCGCTCTGGGAGCGGCTCTCGCCCGATCCCGATTACGACGGCGCGCTGGGCGAGCGCCACGCTGCGATCATGGAGCGCCTGCCGTTCGGCGACGGGCTCACCGCGGCGCGGCTCGCGCCGATGCTGGAGGCGGCGGGCTTCACCGACATCCGCACCCAGTCGCACGAGCCGATCGCCCGCGCGCAACGCCGGACGAACGGGCTGCGCAACCGGCTGCGCACCCGTGTCTACCAACGCTTCATCCTGACCGCGCGGAAGGGATGACAATGGTCCCACCGCCGCACTTGACCCTTGTCAATGTCGGGCCTGCGCCTTTGGGCAAGAGTACCCTCGGACAGCGCGACCCATGCAGGAGGATGAAAATGGCCAAGCCCAAGCTCGACACCAACCCCGCCATGGATTTCGGTCGGCAGGCCATGGCGGCTTTCAGCCTCAATCCGCTGGCCGGACCGCCGGTGCACCAGTTCTGGGAGGTGCAGGAGAAGCTCCTCGACGAGGCCGAGGAGTTCACGCGGCTCTGGTTCGCGCGGCGGCACGCGGCGGCGCGGACGGCGATCAAGACGAGCAAGGAAGCGATGGAGCGCGGTGGCTCGGACCCGACCGCGGTGTTGCGGATGGTGAGCGAGTGGCAGGCCCATTCCGCCGAACGGCTCACGGAGGACATCCGGCAATGGACCGAGCTCTGCTCGCGCTGCGCCGGACATCTCGCGCTTGGCGAGGTGGCGGCGGGCGAGGAGGCGCTGGAGAAGGCGTCCAAGGAGATCGCCAAGGCCGAGGCGAAGCACGCGACGCCGGTCTGACGGGCTTGGCAGTCGGCGGGTCGGCTGGACGAGTTACCGCGCATAGGCGGGGCTGACCGGCCAAGTCGGACGACTTGCGCTGCCCGGTCGGGGGCTCCGGGGTGGTTCTTCACGGGATGACGGGAGCCGAGGATGCCGGAACTGGCGCTGGACAAGCCATTTGCGCTCGCAGCGGACGCGGTTGCGACCGCGCTCTCCACGGATCCCGCGCAGGGCCTTTCGACCGTGGAAGCCAAGCGGCGGCAGCGGCTTTGCGGGCCGAACCGGCTGCGCAGGCGCGTCGCCAGAAGTGCGCTCTCCATTCTCCTGCACCAGTTCAGCGGGATCATCGTCTGGCTGCTTGGCGCGGCGGTGGTACTGTCGCTGATCTTGGGCGATCTCGCCGAGGCCGTCGCGATCCTCGTCGTTCTCGTGATCAATGGCGCAGTCGGCTTTTTCACCGAGCTACGCGCGTCGCGGTCGATGGAAGCGTTGCTGCGGATCGCGGAGGTCCGGTCGCTGGTCCGTCGCGACGGGCGTGTCCGCAAGGTCGATGCCCAAGACCTCGTGCCGGGCGACATCGTGCTTCTGGAGGCGGGCGACATCGTGACCGCCGACCTGCGGCTGGTCGAGGCGTCGAACCTGCAGGTCGACGAATCCGTCCTGACCGGGGAATCGGCTCCGGTCGAGAAGGACACGCCCCGCGTCGCCGCCGACGCGGGGATCGGCGACCGCGCCAACACGGCCTTCAGGGGCACCGCGATCACCCGGGGTGCGGGCGAGGGGATCGTGGTCGCGACCGGCATGGGCACCGAGATCGGCAGGATCAGCGATCTCGCGCAAAGCGCCGACGGCGAGGCCTCGCCGCTGGAGCGTCGGCTCGACCGGCTCGGGCACCGGCTGGTCTGGCTGACGCTCGCGCTCGCGGTGCTGACGATCTTGGCAGGCGTGCTGCAGGGGCATGCCTTCGGCACCATGCTGCAGACCGGCGTCGCGCTGGCGGTGGCGGCGGTGCCCGAGGGTCTGCCGGTCGTGGCGACCCTGTGCCTTGCGCGAGGGATGTGGCGGATGGCGGCGCGCAACGCCCTGATCACCCGGCTCTCGTCGGTCGAGACGCTGGGGGCGACGACGGTCGTTCTCACCGACAAGACCGGTACGCTGACGGAAAACCGGATGGCGGTGGTGCGCTACCTGCTGGCGGGCGGCGATGTGGCGTTCGAGGCGAAGGGCGAGGCCCGCGCGGGGGATGACCGTCTCGCGGCGGCGCTGCGGGTCGGGGCGCTCTGCATTAACGCCGAGCCCGGCGACGGCGCGGCGGAGGATCACGGCGGCGACCCGATGGAGATCGCGCTCCTTACCGCCGCCGAAGCGGCCGGGATCGGGCGCGGATGGTTGAAGGAGCACTATCCCCGCGTGCGGAAACACGCCTTCGATCCCGACCGCCGGATGATGGCCTCGGTCCATGCCGACGGCGCCCGCTTCCTCTACGCGGTCAAGGGAGCGCCCGAGGCGGTCCTCGAGGCCTGCGACCGCCAGCTCGGCGCGGAGGGTCCGGTCCCGCTCGACGCAAGCGGGTGCGCGGACTGGGCGCGACGGCAGTCAGAAGCCGCGCGGGAGGGGCTGCGGCTTCTGGCGCTGGCGATGAAGGAGGCGGCATCGGACGGCGATCCGCCCTACGAGGGGCTGACGCTCGTCGGCCTCGTCTGTTTCCTCGATCCGCTCCGCGCCGATGTGCCCGAGGCGTTGCGCGCCAGTCTCGATGCCGGGGTGCGGGTGGTGATGCTGACCGGCGATCACGCCGACACGGCGGCCACGATCGCGCGGCACGCCGGGCTCGGGGAGGACGGGCTCGTCGTGATCGAGGGCCGGGACCTGCGCGGCTTCGACGCCGAGACGGCCGGGGAGGACATGCGTGAGCGGGTGCTCGCGGCCGACGTCTTCGCCCGCGTCGAGCCCGAGACCAAGCTGCGCCTCGTGTCGCTGTTCCAGAAGCACGGCCATGTCGTCGCGATGACCGGCGACGGCGTGAACGACGCTCCGGCGCTCAGGAAGGCCGATATCGGCATCGCGATGGGGCTGCGCGGCACCGAGGTTGCGCGCGAGGCGGCCGACATGGTGCTGATGGACGACGCCTTCGCGACGATCATCGCCGCGATGCGGCAGGGACGGGTGATCTTCGCGAACATCCGCCGGTTCGTCGTTTACCTGATGTCGTGCAACGTGAGCGAGGTCCTGGTCGTCGGCCTCGCCGTCGCCGCCGGCCTGCCGCCGCCGCTCCTGCCGCTGCAGATCCTGTTCCTGAACCTCGTCACGGATGTCTTTCCCGCCTTCGCGCTCGGCTTCGGGCGGGGCGGGGACCGCGTCATGCGGCGCCCGCCACGCGATCCGGGCGAGCCGATCGTCGGGCGGCCGGAGTGGATCTGGATCGGTGTTCTGGGGGGCATCATCACCGCCGCGACGCTCGCCGCCTTTGGACTCGCGCTGTTCTGGCTCGGTCTTGACCCGCAGCGGGCGGTGACCGTCGCCTTCGTGACGCTCGCGCTCGCCCAGCTCTGGAACGTGTTCAATGTCCGGTCGGTGGGCGGGCGGCTCCTGCGGAACGACGTGACGCGGAACCCGTTTGTCTGGGCTTCGCTCGGCTTCTGCACGGTGCTGATCGCGCTGGCCCTGTGGTGGCCCGGCCTGTCCGGCATCCTCGACCTGCCGCACCCCGGCGCAGCGGGCCTTCGTCTTGCCGTCGGCCTGAGCTTCGGGCCCCTCATGGTCGGACAGCTGTTGCTGGCCCTGCGGCGGGTGGTCTGGTCCGAGACGCGGGAGGGTGCAACGGACTCCGAAACGGCAGCGCCGCATCCTCCGCACGACTGACGCGCGTCAATGCAGCGCCGGCCGATCGGCGCCATCCTGACCCGTGATCCGAACGCGCCTGTCGCCGGAGCGACGGCGCGAGATCGGCTGTCGGGAGGACAACATGACAGACCATCAAGGGAATCTGGTGACCTGCCCTGAAGACGAAGGGCAAACACCGCAATCTGAAGGCCGCCGCGGCTTTCTCAAGCTCGCGGCACTGACCGGCGCGGCGGCATCGCTGTCGACGCGGCGGGCGCTCGCAAACGGCGACATCGGCTATCACGCGATGGATCTGCCGGACGACAAGCTCGTCGACATGTACCGGACGATCCTGAGGATCCGCTGGCACGAGCGGACCCAGGCCGACCAGATGCTCGCGAACCCCGACTACCGGGGCTACAACCACTTCTATGCCGGGCAGGAGGCGGTCGCGACCGGCGTCTGCGCGGCCCTGCGCAATGACGGGCCGTTCGAGCAGATCGACCTCGTCTATTCCTCGCACCGGCCCTCTGGCCATGCCATCGCCAAGGGCGTCGACATCCCGACGATGGTGGCCGAGATGGACTTCCGCGCCACCGGCATGAACGGCGGCTACGCGGCCGAGATGCATATCTCGGACCCCTCGGTGGGCTTCATCGGCGCCGACGGGATGATCGGCCCGGCGCCGGTCATCGCCTCGGGCTCGGCCTTCGCCTTCCGGGCGCGCGGCTCGGACCAGGTGGCGGTGGTCTTCGCGGGCGACGGCAACTACGCCGCGCCGCATTTCCATTCCACGCTCAACAACGCGAAGCTTCTCGACCTGCCGCTGATCTATGTGTGCGAGAACAACCTCTATCACCAGTACGCGCATTACTCGTACTCCTGCCCGCACAAGGACATCGCCGATGCGGCGGCGGCTTACGGCATTCCGTCGCGCACGGTCGACGGCCAGGACGTGACCCAGGTCTACAACGTCGCGAAGGAGGCGGTCGACCGCGCCCGCGCCGGCGGCGGCCCGAGCTTCATCGAGGCCAAGACCTACCGCTACTACAACCACTGGGGCGCCCCCGGCGCCAAGGAGGGCGAGCTCGGTGCCTTCGGCTACGACCCGCTCGCCATCACCTCGTTCCGCCCCGAGCGCGAGGTCCGCGCCTGGATGCAGCGCGATCCGGTGGACATCGCGCGCAACATCCTCGTCGGTTGGGGAATCCTCGAGGAACAGAAGGCGCTCGACATCGAGGCGGAGGTCAAGGCCGAGATCGCGGCCGCCTTCGAATGGGCGCTCTCGCAACCGCTCTGCACGCCCGAGGATGGTCTCAAGCACGTCTTTGCCGAAGGCACGGTGCCGGCCCGCCAGTTCGGCTGACCCCATTGCCTTCGCGCGTGAAAGGATACGCAAATGACTGAGAAAAGCTGGATGTATTCGGTCCTTGAGGCCGTGCAACACGAGATGCGCGAGGATCCGGCGCTGACCTGGATCTTCGAGCTGACCCCGCCAGTGGCGTCGAACCCGAACATGCCGGTGATCAACCTCGAGACCGAGTTCGGCCGCAAGCGCGTGGTCAATACCGGGATCGACGAGAACTGGATGGCATCGGCGGTGCTCGGCGCCGGGCTCGCGGGCTCGCGGGCGGCGACCTACATCCCCTATCAGGGCGCGCTGATGCCGCTCGAGGTGATCCAGAACGTCGCCGGGAAGCTTCGCCACATGACCGGCGGTAAGGCCGCGATGCCGGTGGTCTGGGTGATCGAGATGACCGGCCAGACGCCCGGCTTTGCGGGGCAGCATTCCTGCTACGAGGAGGACAGCTTCTACATGCACATCCCCGGTGTGCGGACGGTCATCCCGTCGACGCCCTATGACGCCAAGGGGATGATGCACGCCGCGCTGCGCTCCCCCGATCCGGTGGTCTATCTCTATCCCGCCGGCCTCAGGACGCTGACCGAGGAAGTGCCCGACGAGCCCTACGAGGTGCCGCTCGACAAGGCGGCGGTGCGGATGGAAGGCAGTGACCTCACCATCGTCAGCTCCGGCGGCGGCATGCCGGGGGTGCTGGAGGCTGCGGAAGTGCTGAAGGGTGAGGGCATGGGGGTCGAGGTCATTGATCTGCGGGTCTTGAAGGAGATGGACACCGAGACGCTCGTCACCTCGGTCGCTAAGACCAAGCGGCTTTTGACGGTGGACCAATCCTACTACACGCTCGCTCCGGGGGCCGAGGTCGTCGCCCGCTGCGCCGAGAACGTCGAGGGCGCTCGGTTCAAGCGGGTCGCCTTCCCCGACGCGCCGCCGCCGGCCTCGCCGGAGATGTTCCTGTGGATGCGGCCGAACGCCGAAGGCATCGCGGGGGCGGCGCGTGCGCTCGTCGGCTGACACGGCGCGCGACGGCGGCGCGGCGGTGGACCCGGTGGACGCCGCCCCGCGCTGCCAGTCCTGCGGAAATGGCCGGCTCGCGCGCGACCGGATCAAGACCGCGCTCTGGTCCGGCAGTCGGCTTGTGGTGGTCGAGGACGTGCCGGCGCTCGTCTGCGGGCACTGCGGCGAGCAGTTCTACGAGGACGAGACGGCGATGCGGCTCGACATGCTGAAGGGGGGCGGCTTTCCCTCCGCCGAGGCGACGCGCGAGATGGTCGTGGCGGTCTTCGCCTTCGAGGCGCCCCGGCCGGACGATGGGGGCGGGGGCGATGAGCGTTAGGAGGCTCTTGGCGGCGGTCGTGGCCGGGCTCTCCGCCGCGCCCGCGCTGGCGGACGATTTCGCCTTCATGCCGCCCGGCGGTGGTTCGATCCTTGCCGGGTCGCTCTTGCCCGGCGACGCGACGGGCCTTGCCGAGGCGGCCGCCCGAAAGGCGAGCGCCGAGGACTGGGCCGCCTGGGCGCGCGAGCGCAATCCCGACTTGCCCGACGCCGCCATCGAGACCTTCGCGGGCTATGCCGCGCTGAACTTCCCCGTGGCCGCCGAAGCGGCGCAGTCGCTCGCCGAAACCGGCGATCCGGCGCTCCTGCCGCCCGACGGCAAGGAACTGGCGATCGCCCAGTGCCAGTTCTGCCATTCGCTTTTCACCGGTTACCTGATGCAGGACCGCGACGAGACCAACTGGCGCGGCACCTTCAAGGCGCCGTTCCATGCCGAGATCCCGATGAGCGAGGTCGAACGCGACACCTTCGCCCATTACTCCGCGATCAACATGCCGCTGAAGTTCGGGGACGTGCCGCCGGAACTCCGGTTCTGACATCTGTGAGGGAGACGAGCCGATGAAATGTTCCCACCGCCGCGCGGCCTTCCTGACTGCCCTGATCGCTGCCGTGGCGGTCGCGGCCGCCGCTCAGGACGAGGTCTTCGCCTTCATCCCCGACGGCGGCCGGACGCTTCTGGAGACCGCGCGCGCGGAGCGGCTGCCCGAGGGGCTCGAAGGCGCCATCGCTTCGCAGGAGGGCGATCCCGAGACCTGGCGCGGGCGGCTGGAAGCGGCGCAGGCCGACGCGCCCGCGCTCGCCGCGCTCGACGCCTGGCAGACCGATACGCTGGCGCATTACCTTGCCGCCAACGCGCCCCTCGCCGCGGGCGAGTTGCCACGCGACGGGCGCGACATGGCGCTGCAGCTCTGCCAGTCCTGCCACATCATCACCGTTGTCGTCACGCAGGAACGCACCCGCGAAGCCTGGCTCCGCACGATGAACTCGCCAAGCCATATCGAGATTGCAACGACGCCCGCCGAACGCGAGGCACTGGCGGATTACCTCGTGATCAACGCGGGCATACCGATCGACCAGATCCCGCCGGAACTGCGCGCTGGCGGGGCCTCCTACTGAGGCGCAGACGGGTCAGGGGGCGAGGGAGGGCGCCTTGCGATGCTGTTCACCACGCTCGACTTCCTGCTCTTCCTTCCCGCCGCCGTCCTCGTCTTCTGGCTCCTGCCGGCGCGCCTGCGGCTGGCATGGCTCGTGCTGGCGAGCCTCGTCTTCTACGGCAGCTTCGGGCTCGGGAACCTGATCTATCTCGCCGCCGTCGTGATCATCGTCCTTGTTGTCGGGCGGGTGCTGCGGGCCAAGGCGCCGGGCGCGCGGCGCGCGGCGTTGTGGGTGGGCACGCTCGCCATCCTCGCGATGATGGGGCTCCTGAAGTACTACGATCCGGTCGCGGCGGGCATCGACGGGCTGCCGGCCCTCGGCCTCACCTCGCCGGCGGGGTTCTCGTTCTACGCCTTCACCGCGATCGCGCTGATCGTCGACCGCTACCGCGATCCGGAGGCGGCGCGGGCGGACGACGCGCAGGAGGTGCTCTACCTTGCGTGGTTCCCGAAGATCCTCGCCGGCCCGATCGAGCGGATCGAGCCGTTCGTCGAGGAGCTGAACGACAAGACGCCGCTCGGCTGGCCGCAATTCGCGGCGGGCTTGCAACTCATCCTCTGGGGCCTCGTCAAGAAGGTCGTGATCGCCGACAATCTCGCGCCCTTCGTCGACCGCACCTATGCGATCCCGGCCTACGCGGTGCCCATCGAACTCATCCTCGCAAGCTACTTCTTCGCCTTCCAGATCTACTGCGACTTCTCCGGCTATACCGACATCGCGCGCGGCACCTCGCAGCTGTTCGGCATCCGGCTCTCGGAGAACTTCCGGCGCTCCTACTTCGCGCATTCGGTGGGCGAGTTCTGGTCGCGGCGTTGGCATGTCTCGCTCGCCGACTGGTTCCGGGACTATGTCTACTTCCCGCTCGTCGGCCCCGAGCGAAAAGCCTGGCGGATGTATGCCGGGCTGATGGTCGTCTTCGTCCTGAGCGGCATCTGGCACGCCGGTCTCGGTTACGGCATCGGCTGGGGCTTCGTCGCCTGGGGGCTCCTGAACGGCGTCTATCTCTGGGGTGAGCGGGCGCTCAACCCGCTCAGGCGGCGGCTTCGCAAACGGCTTGGCGGAGGCTGGCTCGGGCGGGTGCACGAGATCGCGGCGATCCTCACCGTCTTCCACCTCGTGCTGGTCAGCTGGGTCTTCTTCCGGGCCGGTGACCTCGGTGACGCCATGACGATCCTCACCCGGATCTGGCAGAGCCTGCCGGGGCTGCCTGCGCTCCTGACCCGCTACCCGTTCACCGGCGAACAGGCCTTCCTCGCGCTTCTCATCGCCGCGCTCCTCGTGATCGAGGCGGCGATGGAGCGGCCCGCCACCGCCGACCGCTTCGCCACCGCGCCGGCGCTTTTGCGCTGGCCGGTCTGGCTCGCCTGCCTGTTCGCGCTGATCCTCCTCGGCCGGTGGGACAGCGAGGTCTTCGTCTACATGCAGTTCTGAAAGGCATTGGAATGCACAGCCTCAGCCGCCCGCCGCCGACCTTGCCGTGGACCCGTATCGCGGCCTTCCTCGGCCTCTTCGCCGCGATCTACGTCGCCGCCGCCGCCATCGCCGAGGTCCGCGTCGGCCGGGCCGGGCAGGGGGCGATGCAGGACCTCCTCGCCGCGAAGGGCAGCCAGGTCGACTGGATCGTCTTGGGCGCCTCGCATGCCCTGCCGCTCGCCTACGGCGGCGTTCCCGAACGGCTGGAAGCGGAGACCGGGCAGCGCATGATGGTGCTCGCCGAGGTGGGCGCGGGACCGCTTTACGCCGACTTCGTGCTGCGTCAGGCGCGTGTCGACATTGAGCCGAAGCATATTCTCTATGTCGCGGACTCGTTCGCGTTCCGTTCGCCCCGCTGGAACGAGGAGCGCATCGCCGACCGCAAGCTCCTGCGCAAGACGCCTTGGCGGGCCTCCACGCTCGGCATTCTGGCCGGGTTGGCCGGGTCGGAGGGCATCGCTCCGGGCGCGCTTCTCGACTATGCTCTGGGCTTTTCGAAGCTCAACCCACCCGACCGGTTCCCGCAAGACGACTGGCGCGGGGCGGAAAACTTCGACCGCAGCTTCCGGCCGTCGCGTCACGCCACCGGGGCGCGGATCGGCTATCTCTATCCCGAAGGCGCCGCGAAGGCGGACCCCGGCCGCTATCTCGACGCGCTGGAGGCCATGTTCGCGAGCGCCCGGTCCGAGGGTCTGAGCGTCACCGTCGTCAAGCTGCCGGTGCCGGACGCCTTCCGCGAGGCCCTGCCCGGCGAGACGGAGTTCGACGCCGCACTTGCCGCCCGCCTCGCGCCGCTCGGCATCCCGCTCCACGATCTGAGCGCGGCGCTGGCCGATCCGCGCCTCTACTTCGACACCGATCACCTCAACCGTGATGGCGTCGAACTGCTCTACGAACGCCATCTGGGACCGATCCTCGCGGCCGGCGGCTGACCGGAAGGGCGACTTGATCGGTGTCATGTTTCGGAACGGCGCAGCGTGTAGCCTCGGATCCCATCAGGCGATGAAGGGCAGGGCGATGGATGCGCGGACGGGGAGGACGGACGAAGGACCGGGCTTCCGGGTCGGGGTCTGCCCGGACCGGGCGCAGCGCATCGCGCCGGCCTTGCGGCCACGCGTGCCGGGCGTGAGCCGATGACGGGCGCGGCCACGCTGATCGCGATCGGTGTCCTGTTTCTTGCCGGGATCGCCGTGGACGCCTTCGGGCGGCGGCTGCATGTGCCGCGGGTGACGCTGCTCGTGCTTCTCGGCGTTGTCGCCGGGCCGCCGGTTCTCGACCTCTTGCCGCCGGCGCTGGCGCGGACCGACGACATGGTCGCGCCGGTCGCGCTGACGATGGTAGCTTTCCTGCTCGGCGGCCAGCTCAAGCCCTCGACCCTGAGCGAACACGGGCGCGAGATCCTGTCTTTGTCGCTGTCGGTAGTCGCGGTCTCCGCACTGGTCGTTGGTTGCGGCGTGTTCCTTGTCACCGGCGATCCGGTCCTGTCGCTCCTGCTCGCCGGTCTTTCGGCGGCGACCGATCCCGCCGCCACGCGCGACGTGATCCGCTCGGCCGGGGCTGAGGGGCGCTTCGCCACGAACATCCTCGGCATCGTGGCGGTGGACGACGCCTGGGGCATCATCCTCTTCAGCCTGATGCTCGCGGCCGCAGGGGTCGTCGCCGGCGGCGTGGAGATCGAGCCAGTGCTCCACGGTCTGACCGAACTCGCCGGCGCCATCGCCCTCGGCCTCGCGGTCGGTCTGCCCGCCGCCTACCTAACCGGGCGCATCAAGCCCGGCGAGCCGACGCTGATGGAGGCGCTCGGCATCGTCTTTCTCTGCACCGGCCTCGCCAGGCACTTCGGGCTGCCCTACCTGCTGACCGGTGTGGTTTGCGGTCTCGTCATCGTCCATTTCGCGCGCCACCACGACCGCCCGTTTCACGAGATCGAGCGCATCGAATGGCCCTTCATGTTGCTTCTCTTCGTAATGGCGGGGGCGGCGCTCGATCCCTGCGTGCTGGCGCGGTTCGGGTTCGCCGCCCTCGCCTATGTCGGGTTTCGCGCCCTCGCGCGGGTCGTCGGCGGCTGGGCGGGCGGAACCTTCGCACGGCTTCCGGCGCGTGAGGGGCGGCTGACGGGGCTGGCCCTCATGCCGCAGGCCGGGGTGGCGATCGGCATGGCGCTCGTGGCAGGCGAGCGGTTTCCGGCGCTCGCCGAACCGGTCCTCGGCATCACCATCGCAAGCACCGTGGCCTTCGAGGTCTTCGGTCCGGTCCTGACTCAATACGCGCTCTCCGAGGCGGGCCGGGCACCTGAGTGATCGCCGGCCGCGCGGGGGCGTCGGAGTCGCAGTCCGCCACCGGCTCCGGCTGATCCGGATCAACCGGCAGGCAAGGTGGCGCGCTACCCTGACGCGGCTTCCGACCCCGGGGCATCTTTGCCCGTCGCGGGCGGGACTTCGCGAAAGGAGCGAGCCCATGAGCGACAAGATCCTGCGCAAGGACGAGGCCGCGGCGCGCACCGCGAACATGCCCGATTACGAGGCGGTGCGGAAGGCGTTCTCCTGGGAGGAGGCGCGCGCCGTGCTCGCGGGCCTGCCCGGAGGCGGGCTCAACATCGCGCACGAGGCGCTGGATGCCCATGTCGCGGCGGGGCGGGGCGAGAAGATCGCGATCCGCTGGCTCGGCCGCGACGGCGGTCGGCGCGACGTCACCTATGACGATCTGACCCGCGAGACCAACCGCTTCGCCAATGTGCTCGGGTCGCTCGGCATCGGGCCGGGCGAGGCGGTCTACTCGCTCATCGGCCGCGCGCCGGAGCTTTACGCCGCCGCGCTCGGTACCCTCAAGTCCGGCGCCGTCTTCTGCCCGATGTTCGCGGCCTTCGGGCCCGAGCCGGTGCAGGCGCGGATGGAGATCGGCTCGGCGAAGGTCCTCGTCACCACCGCCAGCCTCTACCGGCGCAAGGTGGCGCCGGTCCGCGACCGGCTGCCCGAACTCGCGCATGTGCTCCTCACCGACGGCGAGGCCGAGGGATGCACCGCGCTCGCCCCCCTGATGGAGGCGGTGAGCGACGTGTTCGAGACCGCGCCGACGAAGCCCGAGGACCCCTCGCTACTCCATTTCACCTCCGGCACGACTGGGCGGCCCAAGGGCGCCCAGCATGTCCACGAGGCCGTGGTCGCCCATCGCGCGACGGCGCGCTTCGCGCTCGACCTCAGGCCCGAGGACACCTACTGGTGCACCGCCGACCCCGGCTGGGTCACCGGGACCTCCTACGGGATCATCGCGCCCCTCGTCATCGGCGTGACGATGATCGTGGACGAGGCCGAGTTCGACCCCGACCGCTGGTATGACATCCTCGGCCGGGAGGGCGTGACCGTCTGGTACACCGCGCCCACCGCGATCCGCATGCTGATGCGCGCCGGCGCCGGGCTGATCGGCAAGCGCAGGTTCCCGCGGCTGCGTTTCATGGCGAGCGTCGGCGAGCCCCTGAACCCCGAGGCGGTTCTCTGGGGGCAGGAGGTCTTCGGGATCCCGTTCCACGACAACTGGTGGCAGACCGAGACCGGCGGGATCATGATCGCCAACTACGCCTCGATGGATGTGAAACCCGGCTCGATGGGCAAGCCGATACCGGGGATCGAGGCCGGGATCGTCGAGGTGACGGATGCGGGCGTGAAGGAGCTGACGAAGCCGCAGGCGATCGGCGAACTCGCGCTCCGGCCCGGCTGGCCCTCGATGATGCGCGCCTACCTGCACGAGGAGGCGCGCTACAAGAAGTGCTTCCGCGATGGCTGGTATCTCTCCGGCGACCTCGCGATGCGCGACAAGGACGGCTACTACTGGTTCGTCGGCCGAGCCGACGACGTGATCAAGAGCGCCGGCCACCTGATCGGCCCCTTCGAGGTCGAAAGCGCGCTGATCGAGCATGATGCCGTGGCCGAGGTCGGCGTGATCGGCATTCCCGACGAGACGGCGGGCGAGATCGTCAAGGCCTATGTCACGCTGCACAAGGGCTTCGAGCCGGGCCCGGAGCTGGAGCGCGAGCTTCTCGGCCATGCGAGGAAGCGGCTCGGTCCTGCCGTCGCGCCGAAGGCGATCGTGTTCCGCGAGAACCTGCCCAAGACCCGCTCCGGCAAGATCATGCGCCGCCTCCTGAAGGCGCGGGAACTCGGCCTGCCGGAAGGAGATATCTCCACCCTTGAAAGTGACGAGAAATGACCGACGCCGCACTGAAGCCCCGCCTCGACCACGGCCATGTCCGTGACCTCCTCAAGGCGATGATCCGCATCCGCCGGTTCGAGGACAAATGCGCCGAGCTTTACACGCAGGAAAAGATCCGCGGCTTTCTCCACCTCTACGACGGCGAGGAGGCGGTGGCGGCGGGCGTGATCCCGGTTCTGGCCGAAGCCGACCGGATCGTCGCCACCTACCGCGAGCACGGCCACGCGCTGGTGCGCGGCCTGCCGATGGGTGAGGTTCTGGCCGAGATGTACGGCAAGGCCGAGGGCTCGGCCGGCGGGCGCGGCGGGTCGATGCATCTCTTCTCGGCAAGCGCGAACTTCTACGGCGGCAACGCCATCGTCGGCGGCGGGCTGCCGCTCGCCGTCGGCCTCGCGCTGGCCGACAGGATGCAGGGCGCAGACGCCGTCACCGCCTGCTTCTTCGGCGAGGGCGCGGTGGCCGAGGGCGAGTTCCACGAGGCGATGAACCTCGCCTCGCTCTGGAACCTGCCGGTGCTCTTTGTCTGCGAGAACAACGGCTACGCGATGGGCACCGCACTCGACCTTTCCGAGGCCGAGACCGACATCGCAGCCAAGGCACGCAGTTATGACGTCGTCGCCGACGTGGTCGACGGAATGGACGTCGTCGCGGTCGAGGCCGCGACCCGCCGCGCGCTCGCGCAGATGCGCGAGACCGGCGAGCCCCATTTCCTCGAATGCCGCACCTACCGCTTCCGCGCGCATTCGATGTTCGACGCCCAGCTCTACCGCCCGAAGGAAGAGGTGGAGGACTGGCGCCGGAAAGGCCCCATCGTCCGCTTCCAGGGCTGGCTCGAGGAGAACGGCCTGATCCATGCCGAGGAGGTCGCCGCGATCACCGCCGAGCTCGATGCTGAGATCGCCGAGGCCGTCGCCTTCGCCGAGGCGGGCACGGACGAGCCGGTGGAGACGCTGACGCGCCACGTCATGGCCGAGGAGCGGCCCGCGCCGCCCGAGCCTGCCAAGCCAGAAAAGACGGTGGAGACCACCTACCGCGAGGCGGTCAAGGCCGCCATCGCCGAGGCGATGGAGAAGGACGAGCGCGTCTTTCTCATGGGCGAGGATGTCGGCCGCTACGGCGGCTGCTACGCGGTCTCGAAGGGGCTTCTCGACCGCTTCGGCCCCGACCGCATCCGCGACACGCCGCTTTCCGAATCGGGGTTCACCGGCGCCGGGATCGGCGCGGCGATGGCGGGGATGCGGCCCATCGTCGAGGTGATGACGGTCAACTTCTCGCTGCTGGCGCTCGACCAGATCCTGAACACCGCCGCCACCTACCGGCACATGTCGAACAACGCCTTCGGCGTGCCGGTTGTGATCCGCATGGCGACCGGCGCGGGCCGCCAGCTCGCGGCCCAGCATTCGCATTCGCTCGAAGGCTGGTACGCGCATATCCCCGGCATCCGCGTCCTCGCCCCGGCGACGCTCGAAGACGCGCGCGGCATGCTCTGGACCGCGCTGCAGGACCCCGACCCGGTGCTGATCTTCGAGAACGTGATGCTCTACAACATGGCCGGGGACTTGGCCCAGAACGCCGGTCCCGTCGATATCGACAAAGCGGCCGTGCGCCGCGCCGGGCGGGACATCACGCTCGTCACCTATGGCGGCTCGCTCTGGAAGACGCTGGAGGCCGCGGCGGAGCTGGTGAAGGACGGGATCGAGGCCGAGGTGATCGACCTGCGTAGCCTCAGGCCCCTCGACATGGAGACGGTCTTCGCCTCGGTCGCGAAGACCCACCGTGCGCTCATGGTGGACGAGGGCTGGAAGACCGGCAGCCTTGCCGCCGAGATCGGGATGCGCCTCGCCGAGGAGGCGTTCTTCGACCTCGACGCGCCCCTGGCCCGCGTCTGCAGCGCCGAGGTTCCGATCCCCTACGCCCGCCATCTCGAACAGGCGGCGATCCCGCAGGTTCCCTCCATCGTCGCGGCGGCGCGGCGGCTTTGCGGGAAGGGCTGAGGCATGGGCGAGTTCCGCATGCCCTCGCTCGGCGCCGACATGGAGGCGGGAACCCTCGTCGAATGGCTGAAGGCGCCGGGAGACCGCGTCGCGCGCGGCGACATCGTCGCGGTCGTGGAGACCCAGAAGGGCGCCATCGAGATCGAGGTGTTCGAGGACGGTTTGCTGGAGCGGACTCTGGTCGGAACCGGCACGAAAGTGCCCGTGGGCACGCCGCTCGCCGTGATCCGCGCCCCCGGCGAGGCCGCCGCTCCGACCCCCACGCCGGAGCCCGTGGCGACGCAGGAGCCGGAGCCCGAAGCACCCGCGCCGGAGCCCATGCCGCGACCGGAACCCGCCGCACCGCCGCCTGCCTCCGGAGAGCGGCTCCGCATCACGCCGCTGGCGCGGCGGCTGGCCGAAAAGAAGGGCCTCGACGAGGCCCGGCTGCGCGCCATCGCGGGCACGGGACCCGAGGGGGCGATCACGCTCCGCGATCTCGAGGCACCGGGCGAAGCGCCCGCGGAACCCGCCGCGCCGATGACCGAGATGCGCGCCGCCATCGCCGCCGCGATGGCGCGCTCGAAGCGCGAGATCCCGCATTACTACCTCGCGCAGCAGGTGGATCTGACCCCTGCCTCGGCGTTCCTCGCGGCGGCAAATGCCGACCGCGCGCCGGAAGACCGGATCCTGATGGGCGCGCTCTTTCTCCACGCGGTCACCCGCGCCGCGAGGGACTACCCCGAGTTCAACGGCCACTTCACCGACGGCGCCTTCCACCCCTCGGCAGAGATCCATGCCGCGATGGCCGTGGCCCTGCGCGGCGGCGGGCTCGTCGCCCCCGCGATCCTCGACGCCGGCGCCTGCGATCTCGCGTCACTCATGGCGCGGATGCGCGACACGCTCGGCCGGGCCCGCACCGGCCGCTTCCGCGCCCGCGAGCTTTCGGAGGCGACGATCACCGTCACCAGCCTCGGAGAGCGGGGCGTCGACACGCTTTATGGCGTCATTCAGCCGCCGCAGGTCGCCATCGTCGGCTTCGGCACCCCCGCCGAACGCCCCGTCGTGCGTGACGGCACCATCGCCGCCGCCATGACGACGACCGTCACGCTCGCTGCCGACCACCGCGTCAGCGACGGCCATCGCGGCGCGCTCTTCCTGCGCGCCATCGACCGCAACCTGCAGGAACCGGAGGCGCCATGACATCGGACCCGATCGAAGACCTCGTGCGCAAGGAGCTCGGCCGCATCGCCCCCGATGTCGACCCGGGCGAGATCGACCGCAAGGGCGACCTGCGCGAGGAATGCGACATCGACTCGCTCGATTTCCTCAACCTCGTCACCGCGCTCGGCAAGGCGCTGTCGCTGCCGATGCCCGAGGCGGACTACCCGAAGATGCGCAGCTACGACGCGCTGGTCGCGTATCTGCGCACGTCCAGACACGCTCCCGACAGCGACGCCAGCCCGTCAGCCTGAGCGAATCCTGATAGCCCCGCATCCGGGCGGTTGGGTTCCTTGAGTTAAGGCATGGGGCCCATGTGCGCGGCTCGCCCGGTGTCGGCCGGTACGCCTATCTTGCCACGACGACCCGCACGCCCCAGTCGCGGCACCGGGCCTCCAGGGTCTTCGGCAGCGGCTGATCCGTGAACACCGCATCGACCTCCGATATAGACGCGATCCGCGCCGGTGCCGTGCGCCGGAACTTGGAATGGTCCGCCACCAGGAAAACCTTGCGCGACTGGCGCAGCAGGGTCTGGCTGACGCTGACCTCCTGGATGTCGAAATCCAGCATGTCGCCGTCCTCATCCAGCGCGGAGCAGCCGATCACGGCAAGGTCAAACTTGAACTGGCTGACGGCCTCGGTGGTCAGCTTGCCGACGAGACCGCCATCGGCGCGGCGAAGCTGGCCACCGGTGACGATGATCTGGCAGTCGGGATTGCCGACAAGAATGGCCGGCACGTTCATGTTGTTGGTCACCACCAGTAGGTTGCGGTGGCGGAGCAATTCATGCGCGACCGCTTCGGTGCTGGTCCCGATATTGAGAAACACGGATGCGTCCTCCGGAACCTCCACCGCGCAGGCCTTGGCGATGCGCAGCTTGGCTTCCTTGAAAAGGCCGCGCCGTTCTTCGTAGCCGATGTTCGTGACCCCGGACGGCAAGACCGCGCCGCCGTGGACACGTTCGAGCTTTCCCGCTTCCGCGAGATCGGTCAGGTCGCGCCTTATGGTCTGCAGCGTCACGTTGAAATGCTCGGCAAGCCCCTCGACGGTTACCTTCCCGTCGCGTCGTGCGATGTCGAGGATCTCGGAATGGCGAAAAGTCAGTGACACACCGTTCCCCCTTTGCTCGGCTGGCGCGCCGGTCGCGAGCCCGCTTCGGGCCGAAGATACGGGAATCGGATTCGCCTGTCAAAAATGTTCGAATATGCGCGTCACCGCCTTGGTGTGCGCCTTAACCGCGCTTTTCCCCACGAGCATCTTGCCGATTACTGAGCTGATTCTTCGAATAGAATGCGCGTAGCGCACTGATATAGAAAAGAAAATAAACTTAAAACGCAAAACGAAAATATTATGTTTCGTTTTCATTCGCTTTTGGGATAGAAGATGATCCATCCGAGTGCGGACTGCGGAGAGAATGGTGGACGGCACCGAACAACAGGACATCCACGATCTGTTCGTCGTCGGCGGCGGCATCAACGGCTGTGGCATCGCCCGCGATGCGGCGGGGCGCGGATTGAAGGTGGTCCTCGCCGAGATGAATGACCTGGCGTCTGCCACCTCCAGCGCCTCGACCAAGCTCTTTCACGGCGGCCTGCGCTATCTCGAGTACTTCGAGATCCGCCTCGTGCGAGAGGCGCTGGTCGAACGCGAGGTGCTGCTCAGGGCGATGCCGCATATCAGCTGGCCAATGCGTTTCGTGCTGCCCTATTACGACGACATGCGCTTCGAGGGCGCGACACCCATATCGCGCATTCTCGGCATCGTCATGCCTTGGATGCGGGGACGCCGCCCCGCCTGGCTGATCCGTCTCGGCCTGTTCCTCTATGACAATCTCGGCGGGCGGAAGATCCTGCCGGGAACGCGCTCTCTTGATCTGGCCTCCGACCCCGCGGGCCGCCCGCTCAAGGACAAGTTCCGAAAGGCGTTCGAGTATTCCGACTGCTGGATCGAGGATTCCCGCCTTGTCGTGCTGAACGCCCGCGATGCCGCGGCGCGCGGTGCGACGATCCTGACACGAGCCAGGGTCACGGCGGCGCGGCAGGTGCAGGGTGTCTGGGAAGTCGCCGTCGCGGACAAGCAGGGCGCCCGCAAGGTCCGGGCGCGGATGCTCGTCAACGCCGGCGGGCCGTGGGTCGGTGACATCATTCACGACACGGTGGGGTTGCGCTCTGGCGAAGGCGTGCGACTGGTGCGCGGCAGCCATATCGTGACGAAACGGCTCTATGATCACGACAAGTGCTACTTCTTCCAGGGCGAAGACGGCCGGATCATCTTCGCGATCCCCTACGAGACCGATTTCACCCTGATCGGCACGACCGACGCGGAGCACCCCGATGCCTCGATCAAGCCGGTCTGCACGCCGGAGGAACAGGACTACCTCTGCGCCTTTGCGTCGAAATACTTCGAGAAGCCGGTGACGCGCTCCGACATCGTCTGGACCTACTCCGGCGTCCGGCCGCTTTACGACGACGGCGCCCAGTCAGCGACGGCGGCGACCAGGGACTATACGCTGAAGATCGACACCTCCGCCGGTGCGCCGGTGCTCAACGTCTTCGGCGGCAAGATCACCACCTACCGGCGGCTCGCCGAGAGCGCGATGGACAAGATTGGCGCGGCTCTGGGCGTCGCGACGGCGGGCTGGACGGGGGGCGTGCCGTTGCCCGGGGGCGACTTCCCGGTCGGCGACGTGGCGCGGCTGATCGCGGAACTGAAGACCGCTTATCCGTTCCTGAGCGAGTTCTGGGCTCGCCGCCTCGTCCGCGCCTACGGGAGCGAGGCGCGGTCCGTGCTTGGTGACGCACAGTCGGCGGCCGACCTCGGCGAGGATTTCGGCGCGACGCTGAGCGAGCGCGAGGTCGTCTGGCTCATGGACAAGGAGTTCGCGCGCACCGCCGAGGACGTGGTCTGGCGGCGCTCGAAGCTTGGTCTTCGGCTGAGCGCCGAGCAGATCGCCGCGCTCAACACATGGATGGAGAAGGCTCGCCGCAACGCAACCTTTCACGCGGCCGAGTAGGGGTTAGGGAGACAGCAATGACACTGACGCTTGATGGGGTCACCAAGGTCGTGAACGGCCAGACCCACATACACCCGACCACCCTGACCCTCCAGAACGGGACGATGAACGTTCTTCTCGGGCCGACCCTGTCGGGCAAGACCTCGCTCATGCGGCTCATGGCCGGGCTCGACGTGCCGCAAAGCGGCCGCGTGCTGTGGAACGGGGAGGACGTGACCCGCCAGCGGGTGCAGGACCGCAAGGTGGCGATGGTCTACCAGCAATTCATCAACTACCCGTCGATGACAGTCTACGAGAACATCGCGAGCCCGATGCGGCTTTTGGGCAAGTCGAGGGACGAGATCGACAGGGCGGTGCGCAAGTCGGCGGAGCTGATGAAGCTGACGCCGCTGCTCGACCGCAAGCCGCTGGAGCTTTCGGGCGGCCAGCAACAGCGCTGCGCGCTGGCGCGGGCGCTGGTGAAGAACGCGGGCCTCGTGCTCCTCGACGAACCGCTGGCCAACCTCGACTACAAGCTGCGCGAGGAACTGCGGGTGGAGATCCCGAAGATCTTCGAGGAATCGGGCTCGATCTTCGTCTATGCGACAACCGAACCCGAGGAGGCGCTTCTGCTCGGCGGCAACACCGCGACGCTCTGGGAGGGCCGCGTGACGCAGTTCGGGCCTACGCCCGAGGTCTACCGCCAACCGGTCGACGCGACTACCGCGCGGGTCTTCTCGGATCCGCCGATGAACTTCATGCAAGTCTCGAAGACCGGCGGAAAGCTGATGTTCGGCGACGGCCAGTCCTCGCCGCTGACGGGCAAGCTGCGCGATCTGGCCGACGGCCGCTATGTCGCGGGCTTCCGCCCGAACCATGTCGAGCTCGAAAAGCATACCGCCGACGCGATGGTCTTCACGGCAACGCTCGATGTCACCGAGATCACCGGGTCGGAGACCTACGTCCATCTCGACCATAACGGCGTCCGCTGGGTTGGGCTCGTGCATGGGGTGCGCAACCTGCCGCTCGGCAAGGAGATCAAGGCCTATCTCGACCCGGCCCATGTCTACATCTTCGGCGAGGACGGCGCGCTCGTCGTGCCCGCCGCCTACGCACTCGCGGCCTGAGGGGAGGCGACCATGGCCAAGATCACGCTCGACAACCTCGCGCATTCCTATCTTGCGAACCCGACATCGGAAGACGACTACGCGCTGAAGGAACTGAACCACGTCTGGAACGACGGCGAAGCCTATGCGCTCCTTGGCGCGTCCGGTTGCGGCAAGTCCACGCTGCTCAACATCATCTCGGGGCTCCTGAAACCCTCGCGCGGGCGCATCCTCTTCAACGATCAGGACGTGACGGATGCGGCGACGGCGGAACGCAACATCGCGCAGGTGTTCCAGTTCCCGGTCGTCTACGACACGATGACCGTGCGCGACAACCTCGCCTTCCCGCTGCGCAACCGCGGCCGCGACGAGGCCTATGTCGCCGAGCGTGTGCAGGAAATCGCCCGCATGATCGGCATGGAGGCCGAGCTCGATCGCAAGGCGCGCGGGCTCACGGCGGATGCCAAGCAGAAAATCTCGCTCGGCCGCGGCATGGTCCGCAAGGAGGTCAATGCGCTTCTCTTCGACGAGCCGCTGACGGTGATCGACCCGCACATGAAGTGGGAGCTGCGCACCCAGCTCAAGTCGCTGCACCACGAGTTCGGCCACACGATGATCTATGTCACCCACGACCAGACCGAGGCGCTGACCTTCGCCGACAAGGTGGTGGTGATGTATGACGGCCGCGTCGTGCAGATCGGCACGCCGCAGGAGCTGTTCGAGACCCCGGCGCATACCTTCGTCGGCTATTTCATCGGCTCGCCCGGCATGAACGTGATCCCCGCGACAATCGAGGGCAACGTCGCCAACGTCAACGGCTCACGGGTGCCGCTGTCGCAGGCCTTCGGCAAGCTCGATGGCAAGGTCGAGATCGGAGTCCGCCCGGAATACGCGACGCTCTCGGCCAGCGAGGGCCTGCCCGTCAAGGTGCGCCGCGTCGAGGACGTGGGCCGCCACAAGATCATCCGGGCCGAGTTCTTCGGCAACGATATCAACATCATCGCCGATGAGGGCGCCGCGATCGGCGCGGACATGAACCGGGTCGTCTTCGACCCCGCCCATATCAACGTCTACGCCAATGACTGGCGCGTGGAAGGGGAGGCCGCGTGATGGAAAAGACGGTCAACCAGAAGGCCTGGTTCCTCGTTCTGCCGGTGCTGCTGCTGGTCGCGTTCTCGGCGGTGATCCCGCTGATGACGGTGGTCAACTACTCGGTCCAGGACACGTTCGGCAACAACGTCTTCTTCTGGGCAGGGCTCGAATGGTTCACCGAGGTGCTGGAAAGCGACCGGATGTGGGCCGCGCTCGGCCGGCAGCTGGTGTTCTCGGGCATCATCCTCGCGATCGAGTTGCCGCTCGGCATCTTCGTCGCGCTGAACATGCCGAAGAAGGGCTTCTGGGCTTCGGTATGCCTCGTCCTGATGGCGCTGCCGTTGCTGATCCCGTGGAACGTGGTCGGTACGATCTGGCAGATCTTCGGCCGCGTCGATATCGGCCTGCTCGGCCACACGCTCGACGCTCTCGGCATCGACTACAACTACACGCAGGGCTTCATCGCCGCCTGGACCACGGTCATCGTGATGGATGTCTGGCACTGGACGTCGCTCGTCGCGCTGCTCGCCTATGCCGGCCTCCAGTCGATCCCCGATGCCTATTACCAGGCCGCCAAGATCGACCAGGCGAGCCGCTGGAAGGTGTTCCGCTACATAGAGCTGCCGAAGATGCAGGGCGTCCTGATGATCGCGATCCTGCTGCGCTTCATGGACAGCTTCATGATCTATACCGAGCCCTTCGTCGTGACCGGCGGCGGTCCGGGCAACTCGACCACGTTCCTCTCGATCGACCTCGTGAAGATGGCGCTCGGCCAGTTCGACCTCGGCCCCGCGGCCGCCTTCTCGATCATGTACTTCCTGGTGATCCTGCTGATCTCCTGGGTGTTCTACACCGTGATGACCAACCTCGACAAAAGCGAGGGCAAGTAAATGGCCGACATGACGCTCAACCAGACCGCGCCGCGCGGCCTCGGCCTTCCCCGCGTGAACGGCCGGGCCGTCGTGATGACGCTCTATCTCGTGTTCCTGCTCCTGCCGATCTACTGGCTGGTGAACATGAGCCTCAAGACGAACACGGAGATCCTGAACGTCTTCTCGCTCTGGCCGCGCAACCTCACCTTTGCGAACTACGCGACGATCCTTACGGATTCGAGCTGGTACATGGGTTACGTCAACAGCCTGATCTATGTTGTGATGAACACCGTCATCTCGATCACGGTGGCGCTGCCGGCCGCCTATGCCTTCAGCCGCTACTCGTTCCTCGGCGACAAGCACCTGTTCTTCTGGCTGCTCACCAACCGCATGGCGCCGCCCGCCGTCTTCGCGCTGCCGTTCTTCCAGTTCTACTCGTCGGTCGGGCTCTTCGACACCCATATCGCGGTGGCGCTGGCGCACTGCCTCTTCAACGTGCCGCTGGCGGTCTGGATCCTCGAAGGCTTCATGCGCGGCGTCCCGAAGGAGATCGACGAAACCGCCTATATCGACGGCTACAGTTTCGGGCGCTTCTTCATCCGCATCTTCACGCCGCTGATCGCCAGCGGGATCGGCGTCGCCGCCTTCTTCTGCTTCATGTTCTCCTGGGTCGAACTGCTCCTGAGCCGCACGCTCACGTCGGTGAACGCGAAGCCGATCGCCGCGACGATGACCCGCACGGTCTCGGCCTCGGGGCTCGACTGGGGGGTGCTGGCCGCGGCGGGCGTGCTGACCATCGTTCCCGGCGCGCTCGTGATCTACTTCGTCCGCAACTACATCGCCAAGGGCTTCGCCCTCGGCCGCGTATGATCCCGGGAAAGGGAGGAAAACCGCATGAGCTGGATGGCCTGGACCGTACCGACCGCGATCTTCTTCGCCGTCATCGCCTGCCTTCTCGTCACCTTCACGATCCTCGCGATCAGATCTCCCGAGACGCCGCGCGTCGGCGTGCTCCGGATCGAAACGACCCGTGGTGACCGCCTGTTCATCACGCTTCTGGGCTCGGCCTTCATCAACCTGGCCTGGCTCGGTCTTGTCAGTGCGCCGCAATGGGGCGCCCTGATCGTCTGCCTGATCTACGCCGCAGCGGTGTTCCGCTGGGTCTGAAAGGGCGCTGTCAAGGAGGTGGTCCGCCGGCGGGCAAACCGGCGGGCTGCTTGATAATATCAACGTTCTAAGGGAGGAACACATGAAATTGCCATTCAAGTCGACGACAGCGATGGGCATGGCGCTCGCGCTCCTGTCCGGTCCGGCCTTTGCCGGCATGGACGAGGCGAAGGCCTTCCTCGATGCCGAGATCGGCGACCTCTCGACGCTGAGCCGCGCGGAGCAGGAAGCCGAGATGCAGTGGCTCGTCGATGCCGCGGCGCCCTTCGCCGGCATGAGCATCAAGGTGGTGTCCGAGACGATCCCCACCCATGAATACGAATCCAAGGTTCTCGCTGCCGCCTTCACCGCGATCACCGGCATCCAGGTCACCCACGACCTGATCGGCGAGGGCGACGTCGTCGAGAAGCTGCAGACCCAGATGCAGTCGGGCGAGAACATCTACGACGCCTACGTCAACGACAGCGACCTGATCGGCACCCACTGGCGCTATCAGCAGGCACGCAGCCTGACGGACTGGATGGCGGGTGAAGGCGCCGACGTCACTTCTCCGACGCTCGACCTTGAAGATTTCATCGGGCTTCAGTTCACCACCGCGCCGGACGGCGAGCTTTACCAACTCCCCGACCAGCAATTCGCCAATCTCTACTGGTTCCGGTACGACTGGTTCAACGACGCGAAGAACAAGGAGGACTTCAAGGCCGCATACGGCTACGACCTCGGTGTTCCGGTCAACTGGTCGGCCTACGAGGACATCGCCGAGTTCTTCACCGGCCGCGATCTCAGCCACATGGGCGTCGAGGGCGAGATCTACGGCAACATGGATTACGGCAAGAAGGACCCGTCGCTCGGCTGGCGCTACACCGACGCCTGGATGTCGATGGCCGGTATGGGCGACAAGGGCGAGCCGAACGGCCTGCCCGTCGACGAATGGGGTATCCGCGTGGACGAGAACTCGCGTCCCGTCGGGTCCTGCGTTGCGCGGGGCGGCGCCACCAATGACGCGGCGGCGGTCTATGCGGTCACCAAGGCGATCGAGTGGCTACAGAAGTATACACCGCCGGCGGCGATGGGCATGACCTTCTCGGAGGCCGGCCCGATTCCAGCACAGGGCAACATCGCCCAGCAGATGTTCATGTACACCACCTTCGTGCCTTCGCTTGTCGAGGAGGGCATTCCGGTCATGAACGAAGATGGCACGCCGAAGTGGCGTCTGGCTCCGTCGCCGCATGGCGTCTACTGGTCGGAAGGCACGAAGATCGGCTACCAGGACGTCGGATCGTGGACCATTCTGAAGTCCACTCCGGACGACCGCGCCAAGGCGGCCTGGCTCTATGGACAGTTTGTCACCTCCAAGACCGTCGACGTGAAGAAGTCGCATGAGGGGCTGACCTTTATCCGCGAGTCCACGATCCAGCACCAGAGCTTCACCGACCGCGCGCCAAAGCTCGGCGGCCTGATCGAGTTCTACCGCTCGCCGGCCCGCGTGCAGTGGTCGCCGACCGGCACGAACGTGCCTGACTATCCGAAGCTGGCGCAGCTCTGGTGGCAGAACATCGGCGATGCGATGTCCGGCGCCAAGACCCCGCAGGGGGCGCTCGACGCGCTTTGCGAGGAGCAGGAGAAGGTGCTCGAGCGGCTCGAGCGTGCCGGCGTCCAGGGTGACATCGGCCCGATGATGAACGAGCCGAAGGATCCGCAGGAATGGCTCGACGCGCCCGGCGCGCCGGTCGCCAAGATCGACGAGGATCCCACCCCGGAGACGATCGGCTATGATGAACTGATCGCCTCCTGGCAGTAACCTGCCCCTGGCCGGGGCTTTCGGGCCCCGGCCATCCGGTCCTTCCAACCGGCCAGTTCACAAATTGACAGGGCGGCCCCATGACCCATGTTCTCGCCATCGACCAGGGCACGACATCGAGCCGCGCCATCGTCTTCGACAGCGCGATGCGCATCGTTGCGGCAGCCCAGGAAGAGTTTCCGCAGCATTTCCCGGCCAGCGGCTGGGTCGAGCATGACCCGGCGGACCTCTGGTCGACGACCGCCGGAACCTGCCGCGCCGCCATCGAGCGGGCTGGGCTGAAGCCTTCCGACATTGCCGCCGTCGGCATCACCAACCAGCGCGAGACGACCCTTGTTTGGGACGCGAAGACCGGTCAGCCGGTTCACAACGCGATCGTCTGGCAGGACCGCCGGACGTCGGATTTCTGCAAGGAGCTGCGCGACACCGGCTTCGCCGAGACGATCACCGCGCGGACCGGGCTGCTGGCGGACCCGTATTTCTCCGGCACCAAGCTCAGATGGATTCTCGACCATGTCGACGGCGCGCGTGAGCGCGCGGCGCGGGGCGAGCTGAAGTTCGGTACCGTCGACTGCTTTCTGATCTGGAAGCTCACCGGCGGTGCGGTTCATGCCACCGATGCGACCAACGCCGCGCGGACGATGCTCTACGACATCCACAAGGGCCGCTGGAGCCGCACCATCTGCGAGCGGTTCGGCATCCCGATGGCGATGCTGCCCGAGGTGCGCGACAGCGCGGCCGACTTCGGCCACACGCGCGCCGATCTTTTCGGTCGTGAATTGCCGATCCTCGGCGTGGCCGGCGACCAGCAGGCGGCGACGGTCGGACAAGCCTGCTTCGCACCCGGAATGATGAAATCGACCTACGGGACCGGGTGTTTCGCGCTTCTGAATACCGGCGCGACGCCGGTGGCCTCGAAGAACCGGCTGCTCACGACCATCGCCTACCAGCTCGACGGCAAGCCGACCTACGCGCTCGAAGGCTCGATCTTCATCGCCGGCGCGGTGGTGCAATGGCTGCGCGACGGGCTGAAAATCATCCGCGCGGCCGCCGAGACCCAGCCCCTGGCAGAGCAGGCCGATCCGACCCAGGAGGTGATCCTCGTGCCGGCCTTCACCGGCCTCGGCGCGCCCTACTGGAACGCGGAAAGCCGCGGCGCGATCTTCGGACTCTCACGCAATTCCGGACCGAACGAGCTTGCCCGCGCGGCGCTCGAAAGCGTCGGCTACCAGACCCGCGACCTTCTCGACGCGATGTATGCGGACTGGTCGCAGGACGGCGCCAGCAGCGTGCTGCGCGTCGATGGCGGGCTCAGCGCCTCGGATTTCGCGATGCAGTTCCTGGCCGACATCATCGGGGCCCCGGTCGACCGGCCGCGCGTCCTCGAGACCACCGCGATGGGGGCGGCCTGGCTCGCCGGCCAGCGCGCCGGCCTCTATCCCGGGCGGGAGGAATTCGCCAAGGGCTGGGCGCTCGAGCGCCGCTTCGAACCCGCGATGGGCGACGCCACCCGCGCCGCCAAACATGCCAACTGGAAACGCGCGGTGCAAAGCACCCTGGGGTATTGACCGATGGCCGATGCCCCGGCGTTCTCGATCGCCTGCCCGACCCGCATCCGCTTCGGCCCCGGCACACATCGCGAGTTGCCCGCATTCCTGCCCGCCGAAGCGCGGACCATCGCCTTCGTTCAGGGGCAGGGCGGCAGTGCCGCCGAACCCGTCCTGAATTGCCTGCGCGAACAGGGGCTTGACCCCGTGGTGCTGCGCTGCGCGGGAGAGCCCACGGTCGGCTCCGTCAACGCGGCCTGCGAGGCATTGAACGGCGCGGTGCCGGACGCGGTCGTGGCCTGCGGCGGCGGATCGGTCATCGACACCGGCAAGGTGCTTTCCTTCCTCCTCTCGCACAATCTGCGGCTCGGCGAGGATTTCGAGACCCTCGACGCCCACCTTCTCGCGACACCGGCACGGGTGCCCTGCATCGCGTTGCCGACCACGGCCGGCACGGGCGCCGAGGTGACCGCCAACGCGGTGCTCGGTGTCCCGTCCCGCGCCGCGAAGATCAGCTTGAGAGGGCGGGCCATCACCCCCGAGGTCGCCCTCGTCGATCCGGAGCTGATGCGCTCGGCCCCGATGCCCGTCAAGCTTCACTCGGGGCTCGACGCCGTGACGCAGGTGATCGAGGCCTATGTCTCCGCTGCCCGGACCCCCTTCTCCGACGCCCTGAGCCGCCCGGCGATCGCCGCGGGGCTCGACGCCCTGCGCCGCGTGATCGAGACGGACAGCCCGCAGGCGATGTGCGACCTGTCCTGGGTCAGCCTGTCCAGCGGTCTGGCGCTCGCCAATGGCGGGCTTGGCGCCGCCCACGGTCTGGCCTCGGTTCTCGGCGCATGCAGTTCAGCCCCGCATGGAGCGCTCTGCGGACGGCTCCTGCCGCCGGTCCTGCGCCGCAATCATGCGCTCGCCGCCGTGGGTGACGATGCGCAGCGCCGGCTGTCCGAAAGTGTCGGAGAAATCTCGCGCATATTCCCGCCGCATCACGGCGCGGATCCGCTCTCGGGGCTGGAGCGGTGGATGGACATGCAGGGCCTGCCGCGTTTGGCCGACTGGTCCATCCACCGGGAGTCGCTGGGCGACCTTGCCGTTGCCGCCGTCACCGCGTCTTCCAGCCGCAAGAATCCGGTGCCATTGACGGCGAAGGATCTGGCCGAGATTCTGCAGGACGCATTCTGAGCCGCCTTCGAGCCTCGGCGGCGATGCTCCGCAAGAGCCGTTCACCGGGTCGCGTCGTGCGGCGGCGCGGCGCCCCGGTTTAGGGGCCGCCTCAGACCGTCGCTGTCGCGCGCATGGCGAGCCCCGCGCCGGGGCGCGCGGCGGCAAGCTCGGTGGTCCCGTCCTGCTGCCGTGCGTTTAGCGTGAAGGCCTGACCGTCGCAGATCGGGCTGAAGGCGCGGAACTCGAAGGCGCGCAAGGTCGCTCCGGTGTTCTGGCGCAGCGCGAGGTCGGCGAGCATCGTCGCGATCAGCGGGCCGTGGAGCACCAGCCCGGCATGGCCCTCGACGTTGCGGGCATAGTCGCGGTCGTAATGGATGCGGTGGCCGTTGAAAGTCAGCGCCGAGTAGCGGAAGAGCATCACCTCCGAGGCCTTGACGGTCTCCGTGACGTCCCAGCCGCCCTCGTCAACCGGCGGCACCGGCGCGGCGTCGCCCGGACGCGGGTCCTCGCGGTAGACGATGTCGTGCTCCTCCCAGAGCGCCGGGCCGTCAACGGTCGCGATCTCGTGCCGCACCGTCACGAAGCAGAGCGCGCCGGAACGGCCCTGCTTCAGCGCCACGTCCTTGATCGTCGAGGTTTTCGTCGCCGTAGCCCCGATCCTCAGCGGGGCGGAGAAGCCGAGCCGCCCGCCCGCCCACATCCGCCGGGGCAACGCTACCGGCGGCAGGAAGCCGCCGAGCGCGGGGTGGCCGTCGCGGCCGAGGTCGCTGAGTTTCGCCGAGTGCAGGAAATAGAGCCAGTGCCAGAGCGGCGGCAGCGGATCGCCGTCGCGGAGCGCCGGGTCACGGTCGAGCGTCATCTCCATCAGGTTCGCGGGCTCGGCCCGGATCCTGTCCGACCGGATCTCGCTGCGGCCGATCCACTGGTTGAGGATCGCGGGGTCCATCGTTCGGTCCATGGCTCAACTCTTCTGCGTGAGGGGGGCGAGGGCAAGCCCCTCAAGGACGGGGCCAAGCCCGATGCGGGCATCCGCGTCCGGATCGAGCAGGCGCGCGGCGGTGGCGTCATCGCCGCCGCAGGCCGCGAACTTGGCGCGGATATCGGCCGGCGACATCGGCCGCACCGGACCGCCCGCGACATGGCCGACGGTTTCGGACAGGGTGCCGCCGCCGGCGAGATGCACCGTCACCCTGTCCGGGTGATCGGGGCTCATGTCGTCGAGCACGGGGCCGGGATCGTAGGCATCGACCTCGGTTCGGTCGAGAAGTGCGGCGATGGCGGGACGGAGGAACGCCTCGGACCGGAAGCTCTGCGGGCCCACGGCGCCGTCTACGAGGGCCGCGAGCGCGCAATAGGTCGCCGAGAACCGGGCCTCGTTGGCGTTTGTGGGCCTGAGGAATTCCGAGACGCGGAAGTAAGGCTCGGGCATGCGGATGACGATCCGCACCCAGTCCGCCGGATCGGGCAGGCGGGGCCGGAGCGCAAGGCCCGCGTCGATCACCCGGTGGGTATAGGCGCAAGAGGGCCAGGGCTTGCGCAGGATCGCATGTTCGGCGATCCCGAGCGGGCGGCCGATCCGCGCGAGGACTTCGCCGGGATCTGCGTTGGCGCCGTGATGCAGGGCGGCAAAGCCGAAGCGGCCCTCGAAAGCCCCGGCAGCACCGGTCGCCCCGGCAGCGGCGAGCCGCGCCGCCTCGATCCCCGCGCGGGCGGCAAGCCCGGCATGGAGCGCCTTGGCATCGGTGCCGAACTGCGCCTTGAGCCCGCCCGCAAGGCTCGCCGAGATCGCGAGCGCATGGGCGAAGGTGGGCGCGGGCAGCCCCAGGAGCCGCGCCGAGGCCGCCGCCGCGCCCACGCTGCCGAGCGTGCCGGTGGCATGCCAGCCGGCATTGTAATGGTCGTAGCGCAGCCATGCGCCGAGGCGGGTGATGGCCTCGAACCCCACGACATAGGCGTCGAGGAGATCGTCGAGCGGTCGGTTCCCCGCCCGCGTCAGGGCGAGGAGGGCGGCAAGGATCGGGGCGCTCGGATGGGTGGAGCCGGGAACCTCGTAATCGTCGAAGTCGAGCGCATGGGCGGCCGTGCCGAGGATCAGCGCGGTGGCGGTCGCCGTGTCCTCGGACGCGAAGGCCCCGCGCGCGGCGCGGGTCTGGGGCTCGTTCCAGCCCGCGATCATGCAGCCGAAGGTGTCGAGAAGGGCGAGCCGCGCCTCCTCCCGCGCCGTTTCGGGGACGATCACGCCCGAAGCCCAAAGTGCGAAGCTCTCGCAAAAGCTGCTCATGCCACCCCCAGCGACCGCGCCAGCGCGCCGATTTCGGCCCAGGTCGCCTCCGGCACGGCGATCTCGCCGCCCGAGGCCGCGCGATGGGCGCGCTCGCGCTCGCCGGGGATCTCGACCCGGTCGAAGCCCGGCGCGGGCGGGCAGGCGCGGAGTTCGGACAGGATCTCCTCGGCCACGGCGGCCATGCGCGGCGCGGCGCGGAAACGGGTGGTGTCGATGCAGATCAGGAGCCAGTTGCACTCGGTGGCGGCGGGGCCGAGCATCGCCTCGCCGATCAGTTCCGCCATCAGCGCCAGCGCATAGCCCTTGTGCTCGCCTGCCGGCAGGATCGCGCCGCCGGCGAAGTAATCCTCCGGGTCGCGGGTCGGGTTGCCTTCGCGGTCGATGACGCAGCCCTCGGGCAGGAGCGCGCCCGCCGAGCGCGCGGCATAGATCCAGCCGCCGGCGATCTTCGAGGTCGCGAAGTCCATGACCACGGGGCCGTCGGCGCCCGCCGGAATCCCCACGCACCACGGATTGGTCGGCAGCATCGCCTTCGCCCCGCCATGGGGCGCCACCTGCCGCCAGGTCTCGCGGTTGCCGCCGCCCATGAGGAAGGTCAGGAACCCGTCCCGCGCGGCCTCGTCGGCAAAGGCGCCGTGCCGCCCGGTATGGCCGACATTGCGGATGGCGAGCGCCGCGATGCCGCTTTCCCGCGCCTGCCGACAGCCCCCGGCGAAGGCCAGCCGCATCGCCGGGATGCCGATGCCGCCTTGCCCGTCCACCTCATGCGTCCCGGTTGCCGTAGACCGGAAAACCGGCTCGGCCCCCGCCTTCAGATAGCCCGAGCGCATCTGCTCGGCATATTGCAGGACCCGCATAAGCCCGTGGCTTTCGATGCCGCAGAGACTGGTATCGACGAGATGCTCCGCCACCTGCTGCGCGACGTCCTCCGTCGTGCCGAGCGCGCGGAAGATGGCGGCGGCACGCGCGACGGCCTCCCCGGCCGGTACAGACACCCGGCCGCCGCGCAGGTCCAGCTTTGAGCGGGTCTCGGCCATTCGTCCCGCCTCAGGACGCCTTGTCGAGCGCTTCGAGGAACTTGTACTTCTCGTCCGGGTGCATCGAGATATTCGTCTGCGGATAGGGGAAGTTCGCCGCCGCGACCTCGCTGTGAAAGGCGTTCAGGGCCGCCACCCGTTCCTCATGGATCTGCCTGTGCAGGCGGCCGACATTGCCGAACGCATGGGCGTGTTTCGGCGGCTTCGACTCCTCGCTCGCCTCGCCGCAGATGTCGGCGACGAAGGACATGATCACGTCGCCCGCCTTGCCGGACCCAAGCGAGAAGGTGACGATCGAGGTCTTGCCGTTCACCGCCTCCAGCACCTCCTCGGCGATGCATTCGGCCTCGACCGCGAAGACGCCCGCATCCTCCATCCGCTTCAGTGTGCGGTAGATCTCCATCGCCTCGTCCGCGGTGCGGCCGAAGGCGCGCAAGCCGCCGGAATAATGGCTGAAGGTCGGGATCAGGCCGATATGGCTCTGGACCGGGATGCCCTCCTTCGCCAGCGCCTCCATCACGTCGTAGGAGCGCAAGGTGTAATACATGTCGCCGCCCTTGCGCATCATCTCGAAGGCGTGGTCCATGATCTCGGGCAGCGTGCCGAACTGCGCCCAGGTCGAGCCGACCCCGGCAAAGTGATGCGGCGCGATCTGGCGCACCTCCTCGATCTGCTCGGCCCAGACCACCAGAAGGTCGATGCCAGCCTCGACGCAGGCGCGCAGTTCCGCGGCATTGGCCGGGTTCGACATCGACAGTTTCCGTCCCGAACCCTTCAGCGCCTTGAGGTCGGCGACCGTGTAGTTGCGGGCCGAGGGCCTGCGCCCGAAGTCGTAGATGCGTTTCACGTCCGTCTCCTGATGATCCGTAGATCCGTTTCTTGCGGTTGGCGGTGATCGCGCTTCGTCGCCATGTCCAAGTGCTCAGGCGGGGAAGGGGTCGGCCTGGTGCGGATCGGTCGCGAGCCAGACCGACTTCGTCTGCAGGAAGGCGCGCATCCCCTCCCAGCCGTTCTCGCGGCCGTGGCCGGACTGTTTCCAGCCGCCGACCGGGCTTTGCGTCGCGGCGTTGAAGTAGTTGTTGATGTAGACGGTGCCGGCCTCGATCCGCCCGGCCATCCGCATCGCCTTCGCGACGTCGCGCGACCAGATCCCGGCGGCGAGGCCGTAGGGCGTGTCGTTGGCGGTGCGGATGACCTCGGCCTCCGCGTCCCAGGCCTCGGTCGAGACCACGGGGCCGAAGACCTCGTTCTGCGCCAGCTCCGACGCGTTCGGCACGTCGGCGAAGATCGTCGGGCCGATGTAATAGCCCTTGTCGCGGCAGGCCATGCGGCCGTCGAGCAGGAGCCGGTGCCCTGCCGCCTCGGCCGCCGCGATCCGTTTTAGGATCGCCTCGTAATGCGGGCGGTTGGCGATCGGACCGATCTGCGAGGCGGGGTCGTCGGGCGGGCCGGTGCGGGCTTTCTTCACCACGTTGACCAGCCGCTCGGTGAACGCGTCGATGACCGAGCGGTGGACCAGGAGCCGCGAGCCCGAGATGCAGCTCTGCCCGCCCGCCGGGAAGATCCCCGCAGCGACGCCGTTGACGGCGAGGCCGAGATCGGCGTCGGGCAGCACGATCTGCGGCGACTTGCCGCCAAGCTCCATCACCGTCGGCTTCACCTGCCGCGCGGCGATGGTCGCCGCCGCCCGCCCCCCGGCGGCGCCGCCGGTGAAGCTCACCATCCGCACGTCCGGGTGGTCGATCAGCGGCTCGCCCGTCGTCGGGCCGAAGCCGGTGACGACATTCACCACGCCGGGTGGCAGCCCGGCCTCCTCGAGCACCTCCATCAGCTCGAGCGTCGAGCACGAGGCCTGTTCGGAGGGCTTGATCACCACCGTGTTGCCTGCCGCGAGGCAGGGCGCGAGTTTCCAGATCAAGGTGCCTACGGGCGAGTTCCACGGCAGGATCAGCGCGACGACCCCAAAGGGCTCCCAGGTCAGGTAATTGTGCATGTGCGGCACCTCGGCCGGGATGAGCCGGCCCTCGAGCTTGTCGCACATGCCGGCGTAATAGTGGAACGAATCCACCTGCCAGCCGCCCGCCCTCAGCCCCGGCGCGATGTTCGGCAGCCGGCCGTTGTCGCGCAGCTCGACTGCGCCGAGCCGCTCGGCATGGGCACTGATCACGTCGCCGATCCGCCGCAGTACCCGGCCGCGTTCGGCCGGCATCATCCGCCCCCAGGGACCGTCGTGGAACGCCGCCTTCGCCGCCGCGACCGCGCGGGCCACATCCTCGGCGCCGCAATCGGGAACGCGCGCCCAGACCTCGCCCGTGGCCGGGTTCTCGCTCTCGAACCAGCGCCCGGTCGCGGGCTCGTGCCAGGCATTTCCGGCGAAGTAGCGATAGGTTTTCAGCTCAGCCATGCGTCGTTCTCCCTCACCACGATCACCGTGGGCCGGTCGGTTTCGAAGGCGCCCTGGAAGGCCTCGGTGAAAGCCGCCGCGCTGTCAGCGTAGGTGCCGTGGCAGTGGCAGGCTTGTGCGAGGGCGACAAAATCGGGGTTGATCCCCTCCACCCCGACCCGGGCGATGTCGCGCAGGTCCATGTCGTCCTGGATCTGCTTCAGCCCGCCGTTCTCCCAGATGACGATCGGCAGCGCGAGCCGCGCCTCGGCGGCGGTGACGAGCTCGGGCATGGTGAACATGAAGCCGCCATCGCCGGCGAGCACCGCGACCGGCGCGTCCGGTCGCGCCAGCTTCGCCCCGATCCCGTTCGGCAGCGCATTGCCGAGCGCGCAGAACCCCGCCGGATAGAACCAGTGCCGCGGCTTGCGCACCGGCATCGCGAAGGCGCCGGTATAGACGAGCTGGCAGGCATCGCCCGCCCAGACCGTGCCCTCGGGCGCGATCCGGTCGAGAAGTGCCAGAAGCTTCGCGTGCCGGCGCTCCGAGCCGCTCAGGTTCGCGGCGATCCGCGCGCGCAGCCCCGCCACACGCGCCACGCCGTCCCGGTCCCGACCCGGGACCTCCGCCAGCGCCACCCGGAGCGCGGCCATGGCGGACCCGGCATCGGCGACAATGCCAAGCGTCGCAGGATAGAGATCGCTGATCTTCGCGGGGTCGATATCGACCCGGATGATCCGGCCCCTCAGCTCCATCCGCTCGATGAAACTGTCGGTCTCGGAAAGCTCCGTCCCGACGGCGAGGATCACGTCGGCCTCGGGAAGGAACGCCTGCACCTCGGGCCTGACGGTCGATGCCGAGAGCGACAACGGATGGTCGTCCGCCACGATCCCCTTGCCGGCGGTCGAGGCGATGACGACGGCCCCCAGGGTATCGGCAATGGCTGTCAGATCCCCCGCCGCGCCGGCGGCACCTCCGCCGATCATGATCACGGGGCAGGTCGCGGCCCGAAGCATCCGCGCCGCCTCGGCGATCTGAGCCGGCGCTGGCGCGGGACGGGCGGGCAGGGCGACAGGCTCCCATATCTCCTCGACCATCTCGGCCTGCACGTCGATCGGCAGCGAGATATGGCAGGGACGCGGGCGCTGGCTCGCGAAGATCGAAAACGCACGGGCCATCAGGTCGGGAACATCCGCCGCCCGCCGCGCGGTCGCGGAAAAGGCGCAAAGCGGCTCGGTCGCCCGTTTCTGCTCGGTGATCTCGTGGAGCACCCCCCAGCCCTTGCCAATGGTCCTCGCCTCGGGTTCGGCCGAAACGAGAAGCATCGGCAGGCTGTCGGCATAACACTGGCCAACCGCCGTCGCGGCATTGGTGACGCCGGGGCCGGAGATGACGACGGCGACGCCGACCTCGCCGGTCGCCCGCGCCCAACCCTCGGCCATGAAGCCCGCGCCCTGTTCGTTGCGGGTCTGGACGTGGCGGATCGCACCGGCATTCGCTCCGCCCGAAAGCCCCCGGCAGAGATCGAGCGTATGGACGCCCGGTATCCCGAAGACCGTGGTGACGCCGTAGCGCGCCAGAAGCCGCATCGTCGCCTCGCCGCAGGTCATGCTCATGCCGCTGTCTCCTTCGGCTGTTCGGAGGGGAACTCGGGGGCCGGGGCGGGGCGGCCGAGGATCAGGTCGGCGGCTTTCTCGGCCATCGCGATCACGGTGGCGTTGAGGTTGCCGGTGATCTGGGTCGGCATCGCCGAGGCGTCGCATACGCGCAGCCCCTCGACCCCCCGGACCCGCAACCCGGCGTCAAGCACCGCCATCGGGTCATGGTCGCCCCCCATCCGCGCGGTCGAGCAGGGGTGATGGCCGGTATAGGTCGTGGCCCGCACCGCCGCCTCGATCTCGGCGTCGGTCCGGGCGTCCCGCCACGGCTCCAGCTCACCGGTGACATAGCGGGCGATCTGGGGCTGCGCCATCACCTCGCGCATCACCTTCACGCCGGCGACCAGTTCCTTGAGATCGCGGGGGTCTGCGTAGTAGTTCGGGTCGATCAAGGGATGCGCCCTCGGGTCGACGCTCGCCAGCCGAACCGTGCCGAGCGACCGGGGCCGTTCCTGGTTGATGTCGATCTGCACCCCCGGTTTCGCCACCTTGCGGCCCCGCACCAGGAGCTTGCGGCCGAGCCATTGCGACCACGGGGTGCGCTCCCGGTCGCCGTTCGTGAGGTTCTCCTCGACGATCATCGGGGTCATGAAGACTTCCAGTTCCGGCAGGGCGGGGTCGTCGAAGGCGTGAAAGAGGACAGCCGAGAAGAACGCCCCGCCGCCGGGCCCCCGCTTGAAGAGAAGCCAGTTGGCCATGAGCGCGGCCGCCTTGTCGAGCCGCTGGTGGCGGGCGAGCGACAGGTCCATCCGGTCCGAGCCGTATTGCATCGACACATCGACATGGTCGGCAAGATGCGCGCCGACGCCGGGCAGGTCGGCCACGACCGGGATGCCATGCGCCGCCAGATGCGCGGCGGGGCCGATCCCGGACAGCATCAGGGTCTGCGGCGTCGCGAAGGCGCCCTGGCAGAGGATCACCTCCCGCCGCGCCTCGAAACGCTCGCCGGTCACGGTCTCGACCCCGGTCGCGCGGCTGCCGGAGAAGGTCACGCGCGCAACCTGCCGATGGGTCAGCACGGTCAGGTTTCCCGGCCGCCTCCCCAGATAGGCGATGGCCGAGGACTGGCGGATGCCGCGGTGGACGGTGGAATCGGTGCGGGCGACGCCGGTGCGGTCGGGGCCGTTGAAATCGTCGAGACGCCGGTGCCCGGCCGCCCGCGCGGCGTCGATGAACGCCTGGTCGAGCGCGCCGAAGTTCGCCGACAACTCGGTCTTCAGCGGCCCGCCGACCCCGTGCCAGGGATCGCGCCGGTCCCGCGCGCCCTCCGAGCGGCGGAAATAGGGCAGGAGGTCGGCATGGGACCAGCCCGGCAGGCCCATCTGCCGCCAGCCGTCATAATCCGCCGCCACGCCGCGCATGTAGATCATGCCGTTCATGATCGACGAGCCGCCGAGCCCACGCCCGCGCGCGTAGTAGATGCGCCGCCCGCCGAGTGCCGCCTGCGGCACCGAGGAATAGCCCCAGTCATGCTTCGGATTGCCGAATATGAAGCCGTTGCCGGCGGGCATCCGGATGAAGAGGTCGCGGCCCCCGCCGCCCGCCTCGACGAGCGCCACCGTCACCTCCGGGTCCTCGGCCAGCCGCGCCGCCAGCGCGCAGCCCGCCGATCCGCCGCCGGCGACGATATAGTCGAAGCCCGTCATGCGCGCAGCTCCGCGATGACCGCGTCCGCGAATCCGCGAGTCGTGGCCGTGCCACCGAGATCGGGGGTCAGATGGCCCGAGACCAGCGCCCGCTCCACCGCCGCCTCGATCCGGCGGGCGACGGCGGGCAGGGCGAGGGAATGCTCGAACATCATCGCCACCGAGAGGATTGTGCCGGCCGGGTTGGCGATGCCCTGCCCGGCGATGTCGGGGGCCGAGCCGTGGACCGGCTCGTAGATGCCCTTCACGCGGCCTCCGGGTGACCCGCAGAGGCAGGCCGAGGGCAGGAGCCCGAGCGAGCCCGAGACCACGGCGGCGAGGTCCGACAGGAAATCGCCGATCAGGTTGCAGCCCATCACCACGTCGAAGGCCAGGGGAGTTCGCATCATCTGGAAGGCGCAGTTGTCGGCGTACATGTGCGTGAGCGTCACGTCCGGGTATTCGGCCGCGACCTCGGTCACCACCGCGCGCCAGAGCTTGTAGCTTTCCATCACGTTGGCCTTGTCGGCCGAGACGAGCCGCCCCTTGCGCGTCCGCGCGAGGCGGAAGCCGGCATGGGCGATGCGGGCGATCTCGTCCTCGTCATAGGCGGCGGTGTCGAAGCCGTAGCGGCGGCCCGCGCGCCGCTCCTGCCCGCGCGGGGAGGCGAACATCACGCCGCCGGTCATCTCGCGCAGGACCATGATATCGGCCCGCTCGGCGAGCCCGGCGCGGAACGGCGTGAACCGCCCGAGCTCCGGCCAGGCGCGGGCGGGGCGCAACCCCGCATAGGCGTCGAGCGCCTTGCGGAGCCGCATCAGCCCGTCCTGCATCTCAGGTCCGCCGGGCACGCGGATATCGTCCCATTCCGGCCCGCCCACGGCGCCGACCAGAACCGCGTCGGCAGCCCTCGCCGCCGTCACCGTCTCCTCGCGGCAGAAGGTGCCGTGGGCCTCCCAGGCCGCGCCGTGAAGCAGATCCTCGGCGATATCGAGCCGGATGCCCGCCAGCCCGGAGGCCACCTCGGTCACGTCGAGCGCGGCAGCGAGAACCTCGGGACCGATCCCGTCGCCGCCAAGGGCAAGGATGGAGAAGTCCGCCATAGCGCAACCATTCCAAAAGGGTCTTCGGTGTGACGCTAGCAGGCTTGCATGGTTGGAAAAACGCAGAAAAAATGAATACAGATCATTCATCAAGGGAATGAATATGCGCGCCTATCCCGCCCTATCGCAGATCGCGGCCTTCGACGCCGCTGCGCGCCATCTCAATTTTTCGCGGGCGGCGACGGAGCTGAACGTCCAGCAACCTGCGGTCAGCCGGCAGATCGCCGCACTCGAGGCCGATCTCGGCCACCGGCTCTTCCAGCGCAGCAAGCCGCGGCTGCGGCTCACGCCCGAGGGCGAGATGCTGGCGACCGCGGTCACCGACGGTCTCGGCGCGATCCGCCGCGCCATCGACGCGCTCCGGGGGCAGAGGCGGCGCGACGTGCTGGTCGTCAACGCGGCCATCGGCTTCACGAGCTTCTTCCTCCTGCCGCGCCTCGGCGAGTTCCAGAGCGCCCATCCCGATATAAGGGTCGAGGTGGTCACCCGCGACCAGAACCCCGATTACGACCCGACTGCCTGCGACCTCGTGGTGACCTTCGGCGAAGCGCCGCCGCCCGGCACCGAAAGCCGCCCGATCTTCGGCGAGGAACTGATCGCGGTCTGCGCGCCGGGGCGCCTGCCCGCGGGGCGGCGTCTCGGTCCGGAGGAGCTGGTCCGAGAACGGCTCCTGCACATGTCGAGCGGCGCCCATGCCAGCGACTGGGACCGCTTCCTAGCGGGAACCGGGCTCGGCCCGCCCGAGCCGCAGCCGATCGACCGGCTCTTCAGCTACATGGTCTACCTGCGCGCGATCCAGAACGGGCAGGGGATCGGGCTGGGCTGGCGCCACCTCGTCGACGATCTTCTGACGAGCGGCGCGCTGGTGCAGGTTTCCGACCGCGTCATCGTCACGCCGCGCGCCTATCACTGCTCGATCCTGCCCCATTCGGAGATGCGCGCCGACGCGCGGGTCTTTCTGGACTGGATCGGCGGGCTGGTGCCGCCGACGGGCGCCCGTGTAAAAACCGGTGCGGCGCAACTCTGACGCTACTGGATCGTTGGGAAGTAATCGTCCGGCGAGACCCGGACGTCGACCAACTTCTCGTCGCGGCCGACCAGAAGCACCACCTCCGGCCCGGCCGACCGGTCCGAGGGGCCGGGCGAGGTGACCGAGACGGCCTGATCGATGGCCATTTCGCCCTGCAACTCGGGATCGTCGAACGGCGCGGCCATGACGCTGCCGTTCATCAGCCCGCGCTTGATCGTGTGGCTGACATAGGTCGAAAGAAACTCCGGCCGCCGCCGCCCGGTATCCGCCGCGAGAAGCCCGATCGCGGCCTCGACCGCCGGGGCGCTGCCGATCAGGTAGTCGACGTCCGGATAACGGTCCAGGGCGGTCTGGACCTGCGCCAGCTGCTGGCGGAGCCCGGTATCGGCGCTGAAGACCTCGAGGATGGTCACGGCGCTTCCGGCGAGGCCGCGCCGCAGCCCATCCTCCAGCGGCGCCGTCCAGCCTGCCGCCGACGGGCCGGAGATGAACACTGCGGTCTTCGCCGCCGTGCCCTCTGGGTGCAGCGTGGCGAGGTGGCGCCCGACTGCCTCGCCCATGTCGCGCCAGTCGACGCCGATGCGGCCACTCAGCGCGTCCGAGTGCAGCTCGTTCACCAGGCCGAAGACCGGGATACCTTTCGCCACGCGGGCGATCTCGCGCATCAGGTCGGGATGGTCCGAGGTGACGGCGCCGATCAGGACCGCGTCCACGCCCCGCGCCGCGCAGGTTTCAAGCTGCTCGATCTGCCGCACCCGCGCGTTGTAGCCGCCCGCCTCGAAGAAGAGGAGCGCCACGTCCTTGCGGGCGGCCTCCTGTTCGAGCCCATAGCCCACGCTCAGCCAGTATTCGTCCTTGAAATGCGGAACCAGCACGCAGAAGAGCGGCCGCGCCGCCGCGGCCGCCGCCGTCAGCGACAGCGCCGCGGCGAGGAGCAGGGCCGCGATTGAACGGATGCCGGAGGCCCCGTAATGTCTGGCCATGCGGAGGACGAGATTTGACACGCGGCTGATCCAGATCCTGTCCGCCATGGGGGCGATCGCCATCATGGTGGGTGTCGCCGCCATTGCCGTCAACCGGCATCTCGTGCGCACGCATGACGCGCTGATGCGCTCGAGCCTTCCGGCGACCGAGCTGACCAGCCGGATCGATGCCTCGGCCGCGGTGGTGGGGACGCTGGCGCAGGCGCTTGTCCAGGCCGACACCAGCGCCGATCTCGACCGGATCGCTGAAGCGCTTGCCGGCGCGGTCGACAGCCTCGAGCGGGGGGCGCGGGAGCTTGGCGCGGTGCGGCGCGGTGCCGCGCCGCCGGGCACGGAGCGCGGTGCGGCCGGAATCGTCGCGCAGATGACCGGGGAAGGGCACGATCTCCTCCGGCTCTCGGACCGGATCGCGGTGCAGGCTGCGGGGATCGACGAGATGGGCGGGCGGCTCGACGGGCTGATCGAGGCGCAGATCGACCTAGCCCGGCTGCGTGTCACGGCGGGCATCGCCGGGGTCTATTCGCATCCCGAACGCGATGCGCGGCGGATTCTCGACCAGCTCGCCGACCGCTACTTCTTCGGCTTCGAGCGGCTCGCGGAACTGGCGCGGATCGTCGATGCCGCGCGGCTGATGTTGCAGCAGGTTCCGGTCAGCGGGACCCCCGAGGCGCTGGCCGCTGCCGGGGCCGATCTGACCGACCGCCTCGGCCTCGCCGAGCGCCGGGTCATCTACATGCCGTCCCCGTCGGCGCGCGAGGAGGCGCAGGCAATCCTGGTCCGGCTGCGCGGCGCGGCCGGACCCGGCGGCCTCCTGTCGCTTCAGGCCGAGCGAATGGCCTTGCAGTCATCAATTGCCACCGGCAGCGAGCGGCTCCGCCAGATCATCGCCACGCTCTCGGCCGAGGCCCGGCAGGCCCGCGACGCGGCGCAGGCCGAGGCCCTGGCCGAGATCGCGCGGGCCGAGCGCGTGTCCTCCTGGCTCGCTGCCGCGCTCTTTGTTCTGGTCCTCGCCTCGGTCGTCACCGCCTCGGCTTTGTGGCTCTATGCGCGCCGGCAGATCGTCACGCGGCTCGCGGACCTCTCGCGCCGCATCGTCTCCGTCGCGCGCGGCGATTTCGGCGCGCCGATGCCGATCAGCGGCCATGACGAGATCGGGCGCATGGAAAAGGCGCTCAACATCCTGCGGCGGCGGATGCGTGAGGCGGCGCGTCTCCGCGAAAGCCTCGAAGACGCGGTGATCGCGCGGACCGGCGACGTGGTGGCCGAGATGCGCGCCTCGGACGCCGCCCGCGCCGAGGCCGAGGCCGCGAGCCGCAGCAAGACCGAATTCCTCGCCCGGATGAGCCACGAGATCCGCACGCCGCTCAACGGCATCATCGGGATGCTCGGCCTCCTCGAGGCCGAGGTGATCGGGCCGGGCCAGCTCGAGCGGGTTCGGACGGCGCACCGCGCGGCGCGCGAGCTTCTGGAGATTACCAACGACATCCTCAGCTATGCCAGCAGTGAGGACCGAACCAATCGCGGCAATGCGGTGCATTTCCGGCTGCGCGAGCTTGTCGGTCAGCTCGGCCACCAGCTCCACTCGCTTGCCGGCGCGAAGGGGCTGGAGGCGGTGGTGGACCTCGCCGAGCCGGCGCCGCCGGTCCTCTGCGGCGATGTCGTGAAGATCCGCCAGGTGGTCGGCAACCTGGTCTCCAACGCGGTGAAATACACCCGGCGCGGCACCGTCGCGCTGTCGGTCGACCATGCCGTCGAGGCGGCGACCGGGCGCCATGTCGTGAGCTTCACCGTCGCCGACACCGGCATCGGCATGACCCGCGAGGCGATCGCGCGCGCCTTCGACGCCTATGAACGCGCCGATTCTGCGCGCCGGTCCGGGATCGAGGGCATGGGGCTCGGCCTCGCCATCTCGCGCAACCTCACCGAGGCGCTCGGCGGGGCGCTCAGCGTCGAGAGCGAGCCGGGCATCGGCAGCCGCTTCACGCTGACCGTGCCGCTCTTGCCGGGCGAGCCCGACGCGGTCGCCGAGGACGAGGCGCCGCTGGCGGCACACGATTTTGGACGCGACGTGCTGGTGATCGAGGATAATGCGGTCAACCGGATGGTGGCGCGCGGCTATCTGGAACGGCTCGGCTGCCGGGTGGAGGAGGCCGAGACCGGCGCCGCAGGGATCCGGTTGGCGGCCGAGCGGCCTTTCGACCTGATCCTGATCGACCTCGACCTGCCGGACATCGAGGGTGGCGAGGTGGCGCTGCGCATCGGCGGCGGGGCGCGTCTTGCCATCCTGACCGCGCATCTCATTGAGGACACGGCGGAGAACCGCGCCCGCCTCTCGGTTGGGCGGATCCTGACCAAGCCGGTCTCGCCGCGGGCTCTGGCGGAACTACTCGAAGGATCGAAGCCGGCCGCGGTCGACGGCACGGCCGTGGCCGAGAGCCTGCGCGGTGACATCGCCGACCTCGGCGCCGACGTGACCGGGCGGATTGTCGGGACCTTTCTCGGCGATCTGCCCGAGGCGCTCGAGGCGATTGTCTCCGCCACGCCGGAGCGGCAGCGCAAGGCGGCGCACCGGCTGAAGGGGGCGGCGGCGAATTTCCGGCTCGCGGCGCTCTGCGACGTTCTGGGCCGGATCGAGGCCGCGCCCGAGGGGGCCGATGCCGCGCTCATCGGGCGGATGCGCGCGGCCGCCGACAGTGCCGCGGCGACCTTGCGCGCGGCAGCGGCTGCGGAAGGGCTTCAGACCGAGGCGGGATCGACGAACCTGTAGCCGCGGCCGTGATCGGTCAGGATCCAGTCCGGCGCGGCGGGATCACGTTCGAACTTGCGCCGGAGCCGCCCGACCACGACGTCGATCATGCGGTCGTTGGAGCGCATCGCACCCCGGCCGATCATCTCCGACAGCCGCGCCCGGCTCAGCGTCTGGCCCGGATGGTCGGCGAGCGCGGTCATAACGTCGAACTCCAGCGGCGTCAGGCTCTCGACCCGGCCGGCCGAGACCAGCCGGTGGCGGATCCGGTCGAGCCGCCAGGGGCCGAACGTGTCGACCGGCTGGGCCGCTCGCGGCGCCTGGCCGATATCGGCGATCCGGGCGAGCAGGTTCTTCACCCGCGCCGCGAGCTCGCGCTTGTCGAAAGGTTTGGTGACATAGTCGTCGGCGCCCATCTCGAGCCCGACGATCTTGTCGACCTGATCGGACCGCGATGTCAGGAGGATGATCCCGACCCGCGACCGCGCCCGTTGCTCGCGGGTGATCGTCAGCCCGTCCTTGCCCTCGAGGTTGATGTCGACGAGCAGCAGTTCCGGAGGGTCGATGTCGATGATCTCGTCCATCGCCTCGGCGCCTTCGGCCTCGGTCACGCGGTAGCCGAGCTCGCGCAGATAGGCCGCAAGACGCATCCGCGTGACGCGGTCATCCTCGACGATCAGGACATGCTGGGTCATGGTGTTGATTTACAATTCTTTACAACTTCGCACAAGCAGAATTGCGCCCCATCAAGCCCGTCGCGGTCCGGAAAGCCTAGGGTCCGCATCGAAACGCACATACAGGAGGCAACCATGACCTTTCTGAACCCCACCCGCCGCGGCTTTCTGATGGGCGGCGCCGCGCTCGGCGCCACGGGCCTGATGAACTCCACCGCACTTGCCGCGATCGACCCCAATTCCTTCGCGGACCGCACCTTCCACGCCACCCACTACGGCCCGTTCGAGGCGGTCGTGCGCGACGGTAAGCTCGTCGGCATCAACGCCGTGGCCGAGCTTGACGCCCGCCCGACCGAGATGCTGACCTACGGCATCATGGACCGCACCTACGACAAGACGCGGATTCTCTATCCGATGGTGCGCAAGTCCTACCTCGAAGGCTGGGAGAGCGGCGACACCAGGCCCGAACTGCGCGGCAAGGAGCCCTACGTTCGCGTCGACTGGGACACCGCGCTCGGCCTCACGGCGAAGGCGCTTCTCGATACCGCGACGACCCACGGCAACGAGGCGATCTTCTCCTCCTCCTATGGCGGCTGGGCCAATGCCGGCAACTTCCGCCCGAACGTCATGCAGGGGCGGCTCCTGAACCTGATGGGCGGCTGCACGAACACCCAGGGCGACTGGTCGGCCGGCGCCTCGCAGATCTCGCTGCCCCGCGTGATCGGCGACATGGAGGTCTATTCGCCGCAGACCGCCTGGGAGGTGATCCGCGACAACACCGAGCTTTTCGTTCTGGTCGGCTGCGACCCGATCAAGAACAACCGGATCGAGTACACGGTGGCCGACCACGGCATGTACGCGCCCTGGGAACAGATCCGCGACAACGGCTGCCGCTTCGTCTCGATCAACCCGCAGCGCACCGCGACCGACGAATATCTTGGCGCCGAATGGGTGAGGATCGTCCCCAACACCGACACCGCGCTCTTCCTCGCGATGGCCTGGCACGTGCTCGACAAGGGGCTCGAGGACCGCGCTTATATCGACAAATACACGGTCGGTGCCGACAAATGGATCGCCTATGTGAAGGGCGAGACGGACGGCACCCCGAAGACGCCGGCCTGGGCCGCGGCGATCACCGGCATGGACGAGGCGAAGATCACCGAACTGGCCGAGCTTCTGGCCGCCTCGAAGACCCAGATCGCCGGCGCCTGGTCGCTGCAGCGCGCCCAGCACGGCGAGATGGCGCACTGGGCGATCGTGAATTTCGCGGCGCTGACCGGCAAGATCGGCAAGCCGGGGCAGGGCGTCGGCTTCTCCTGGCACTACGGCAACGGCGGCATGCCGCAATCGGGCAAGGCGACGCCCACCGGCATGAGCCAGGGCCGCAACTGGGTGAAGGGCATCTGCCCGGCCTCGCGCATCACCGAGATGCTGGAAAACCCCGGCGCGACCTTCACCTATAACGGCCGCGAAAGCACCTACCCGGACGTGAAGATGATCTTCAACGCCGGCAACAACTTCATGTCGCACCAGCAGGACACCAACCGGCTGATCCGCGCGCTGACAAAGGTCGAGACCATCGTCAGCGTCGATGTCTGGTGGACCGCCGCGACGCGCTGGGCCGATATCGTCCTGGCCGCCTCCTCGACGCTCGAACGCGACGACATCAGCGTCGGCGGCACCTATTCGAACGACAAGGTCTTCGCGATGAAGAAGGTGATCGAGCCCCTGGGCGAGAGCCTCTCGGATTACGAGATCTTCGAGGCCCTGTCGGACAAGCTCGGCCTCTGGGCGCAGTTCACCGACGGCGAGGACCTGATGACCCATATCCAGCGGGCCTATGAACGCTCCGCCGCCGCCGAGCACACGCCGTTCGAGGAATTCTGGGAAAAGGGCTACGCCCGCATGGAGGTGCCGGCCGAGGCCCGCAAATGGACCCGCCACGGCAGTTTCTACGAGGATCCCGAGGCCAACCCGCTCCACACCGCATCCGGCAGGATCGAGATGTTCTGCGAGGAGATCGCGAACATGCAGCTCGAGGATTGCCCCGGCATGCCGGTCTGGATGGAGAAGCACGAATACCTCGGCAACGCCGCGGAGGGCCAGCTGCACGTCGTCAGCCCGCATCCGTGGTTCCGGCTCCACAGCCAGATGGCCAACTCCGAGACGCTCAGGAACCTCTACATGGTGCAGGGCCGCGAGCCGGTGCGGATCAACAGCGAGGACGCGGCTGCGCGCGGCATCGCCGACGGCGATCTGGTCGAGCTCTACAACGACCGCGGCACGGTGATCGCTGGCGCTGTGGTGTCGGACGACATCATGCCGGGCGTCGTGTCGATCTACGAGGGCGGCTGGCCGCAGCTCGACAGCAAGGGCCGCTGCAACTCCGGGCTGGTGAACTTCATCACCTCGACCCAGCGCGCCTCCGGCCTCAGCCAGGCGACCTCGGCCAACACCGTGCTCGTCTCGATGCGCAAGTGCGAGGACCCGGAGGGGCCGAACCTCGCCTACGATCCCCCCGCGATCATCGAGGACATGGAGGTCGCGGCGCTCGACGACGAGAAGCTCGGCCTCGACCGGATCACCGCGATCACGGATGCGCTTTATGCCGACATGGATCCGGGCGAGAAGCTCTTCTACGAACGCTGCACCGTCTGCCACGGCCCGCGCGAGGTCTCGCACTTCACCCAGCTCCAGTGGAAGGGCATCACGCCCTCGATGTTCCCCCGCGCCGGTCTTGACGAGGCCGAACAGGCGCTGGTGATGGACTACCTGATGAAGAACGCCTCCGACGCGATGTGAGGCAGTGCCAAACCGGGCGGCCGGATGCGCCGGCCGCCCCCCTTTTCTCCGGCCGAAAGCGATGACCATGACGATGCATCACGCTCCGGTCCCCGGCACGCCCTGCCGCGCGGACCTGCCGCCGGCTCCCTTCGTCGACGGGTTCGGCAGGCGGGTCAGCTACCTGCGGCTCTCGGTCACCGACCGCTGCGACCTGCGCTGCACCTACTGCATGGCCGAGACCATGACCTTCCGCCCGAAGCGCGAGCTTCTGAGCCTCGAGGAACTGGCGCGGCTCTCGGCACTCTTCATCCGCCACGGCGTCCGCAAGCTCCGGATCACCGGGGGCGAGCCGCTGGTGCGGCGCGACGTGATGGACCTCTTCGGCGATCTCTCGCGCCACCTGCGCTCCGGCGCGCTCCACGAGCTGACGCTGACCACCAACGGCACGCTGCTGGCCCGCCATGCCGGGGCGCTCGCCGCCTGCGGTGTCCGGCGGGTCAACGTGTCGCTCGACACGCTCGACCCCGCGCGCTACCGCGCCATCACCCGGCGCGGCGACATCCGCATGGTTCTGGCCGGGATCGAGGCGGCGCGGGAGGCCGGCCTGAAGGTGAAGATCAACGCGCTCGCCAGCCGCGGCGCCTTCGAAAGCGAGGTCGACGACCTGATCCGCTTCGCCCACCGCCGCGGCATGGACCTCACGCTGATCGAGGAGATGCCACTCGGCGATACCGGGCTCGACCGCCGCGCCAGCGTGCTCTCGCTCCGCGAGCTGCAGGCCGACCTTGCGAGCCGCTGGACGCTCGCGCCCGAGCGGGCCGGCACCGGCGGCCCGGCGCGGTATCTGCGGGTGGCCGAGACCGGCGGAATGCTCGGCCTGATCTCGCCGCTCTCCTGCAATTTCTGCGCGCTCTGCAACCGGGTACGGGTAAGCTGCGACGGCCGGCTCTTCACCTGCATGGGTGAAGAGGGCTCGGTCGACCTGCGCGCGCCGCTCCGCCGCTCCGAAGGCGCCGCCTTGCAGGCGATCCGGCAGGCGATCCGGGCCAAGCCGGAACGCCACCGGTTCGACCTCGCGCGGATGGCGGAACCCGCCGTTGCGCGCCACATGTCGGCGCTCGGCGGATGACACGCAGATGCGCGAGCGCCGCCCCGCGCTGCGGCACCGGAATACGGACTCGCGCCGGGCGCGCGGCCACCACTATCCTTGAGAGGCCAGCAACGAAACGACACGGAAAGGACTTGCCATGACCCAGGATCTCCCCGGCGCCGCCGGCGACATCGCGAAGAGCCACCCCGCGGTCTGGGACGCCTACGCGGCCCTCGGCGCCGCCACCAGCACGGCCGGCAGTCTCAGCGACCGCGAGCGCCGCCTCGTCAAGCTCGCGCTCGCGATCGGCGCCGCCTCCGAGGGCGCGGTGCATTCCCACGCCCGCCGCGGCCTCGCCGAAGGTCTTTCCGGCGACGACCTGAAACAGGTCGCCCTCCTCGCGATCGGACCGCTCGGCTTCCCGCGCGCCGTCGCCGCGATGACCTGGATCACGGACGTCTCCGACTCCGCCTGACCGGCGCCGCACCGTTCCCGGATCATTCGAGCCGCCCGGTGAAGACGTAGCCCTCGCCATGCGAGGTCGAGATGATCTGTGGCAGCTTCGGATCGCGCTCGATCTTGCTGCGCAGGCGCCGGATCAGGACGTCGACGGTGCGCGGGTCGCCGCCCTCCTGCCGGTGGGTGACCGCCGCGGCCAGCATCTCGCGGCCGAGAACCTCGGCGGGATGGCGGACGAGCTGCGCCAGGAGCTCGTACTCGGCGCGGGTCAGGCGCACCGCCTCGCCGGTCTCGCGGATCAGCGCCCGCGTGGTGACGTTGAAGGTGAAGCCCTCGAAGCGGAACACGGTGCGGCTGAGATGGCGCAGCGCCATCGTGCGGCGCAAAAGGTTCTTGATCCGCGCCAGAAGCTCGCGCCGGTTGAACGGCTTGCAGACATAATCGTCTGCGCCCATCTCCAGCCCGACGATCCGGTCCACGTCGTCGGTACGGCCGCTGATCAGGATGATGCCGACCTCGGAGAGCGCGCGCTGCTCGCGGGTGATCTGGAGCCCGTCCTTGCCCTCGAGGTTGATGTCGACAAGCAGCAGGTCCGCGTTGTCACGGGCCAGTACCGCCTCGGCTTTCTCGGCGCTCGCGACCTCGGTCACGCGGTAGCCATGCGAGTCCAGGTAGCTCGTCAGGGTCGCGCGCGTGACCGGCTCGTCCTCGATGATCACGATATGCGGCTGGCGGTGTCCGGGCATGCTCCCTCCGATTTATCCTAGCAGTTAACATTTTTTCATAACTTGCGCGAGTCCGTTCATCGGCCCCGGCTGACCTGTTCACATCGCGTCCCTAGCGTCAGTCCGTCGGCAGCGCGGCGCCGGTCCGCACGTCGGCAGGTCAACAGGGAGCACGCAATGAAAAAAGCCAGACTCATTCTCGGCGGAACCGCCGCCATCCTCGCCGCCGCGGGGGCGGCGCAAGCCGATTCCGACGACCCGATCATCATCCCGATCCACAACTGGTCGAGCCAGATCGTGATGAGCCATGCCGTCGGCAAGATCCTCGAAGATGTTGGCGCCAATGTCGAATTCGTCACGACCGACAGTCAGGCGGTCTACGAATCCGTGCGCCTCGGCGACGTGACGATGGAACTCGAGGTCTGGGAAGGCGCCTTCGGCGCCTCGTTCCGCGCCGCGCTGGAGAAGGGCGGGCTGCATGACGTCGCCACCCATGCCGCGACGACGCGCGAGGACTGGTGGTACCCGCTCTGGACCAAGGAGGCCTGTCCCGGCCTGCCGGACTGGAAGGCGCTGAACGACTGTGCGGCGGTCTTCGCGACGCCGGAGACCGGCGACAAGGGCCGCTTCCTCGGCGGCCCGGTCGACTGGTTGAAGCACGACCAGGAGCGGGTCGACGCGCTCAACCTCAATTTCGTCGTGGTCAACGCCGGGTCGGCGGCCGCGCTCTGGGCCGAGATTGGCGCGGCCGAGGCCGAGAAGAAGCCGATCGTACTCTTCAACTGGACGCCGAACTTCGCCGAAGCCGTCTGGCCGGGCGAGTTCGTCGAGTTCCCGGCCTGGGAGGACGGTTGCGACACGGATGCCGCGGTGGGCCCCAACCCCGACATGACCTATGACTGTGGCAACCCCGCGGGCGGCTATCTCAAGATCGCGGCCTGGGACGGGATGAAGGAGAAATGGCCGACCGCCTACGAGACGCTGACCAAGGTCTCCTTCACCAACCCGCAGATCGCCGAGATGGCGAAGCTCGTCGATGTCAACGAGATGGAGCCCGAGGACGCCGCCGCCGAATGGCTGGCCGCGAACGAGGACGTCTGGAAGCCCTGGACCGAGTGACCGCAAGCGCAAGACTGCCATCGGGGGTTGCCCCCGATGGCTCGAAACAGGAGCCAGTGACCCGATGACCGACGCCGCACCCGTGATTTCCTGCCGCAATGTCTGGAAGCTTTTCGGAGCCGATCCCCACGGCTACCTCGCCAGCGCCGGGCGCGGCCAGAGCTTCGAGGAGATCCGCAAGGCCGGCTACATTGCCGCCGTCCGCGACGTCTCGATCGAGGTCGGGCGCGGCGAGATGCTGGTGATCATGGGGCTCTCGGGCTCGGGCAAGTCGACGCTGGTGCGCTGCATGTCGCGCCTGATCGACATCACCGGCGGCGAGGTCATCGTCGACGGTCAGGACGTGATGGCGCTGAACGAGCGCGAGCTGATCGAGCTGCGCCGCCGCAAGATGGGGATGGTGTTCCAGAGCTTCGGCCTCCTGCCGCACCGCACGGTGCTCGACAACGTGGCCTTTCCGCTCGAGATGCGCGGGCAGGACCGCCACGACCGGCGCGAGCGGGCGATGGAGGTGATCAAGCTCGTGGGGCTCGAAGGACGCGAGGAGTATTTCCCGCGCGAGCTTTCGGGCGGCCAGCAGCAGCGCGTCGGCATCGCCCGCAGCCTCGCGATCGAGCCCGACATCTGGTTCCTCGACGAGCCGTTCTCGGCGCTCGATCCTCTGATCCGGCGCGAGATGCAAGACGAGTTCCTGCGGCTGCGCGGCATGCTCGGCAAGACCATCGTCTTCATCACCCATGATTTCGACGAGGCTTTGCGGCTCGCCGACCGCATCGCGATCATGAAGGACGGCGCGGTCGAGCAATGCGACACGCCCGACCGGATCGTGCTGAAACCCGCGACGGAGTATGTCGCGAAGTTCACCGAGGATGTCGAGAAGTCGCGGGTCGTGCATGCCAAGGTGCTCGCCCAGCCGATCAACGGCCATGCGGTCGACGGCCCCGCGGTGGCAGCCGACGCGACGGTGCTGCAACTGGCCCGGCAACTCGTCAACGAAAGCCGCGAGATGCTGCCGGTCGCCGACAAGTCGGGCCGGCTTATCGGCGCGATGAACCGCCAGGAGGCGCTCGACATATTGCTGGGGTCGGTCTGATGGCGGTCACCGATCTCACATCCGGCCAGGTGCGCCGCTTTGCCCGACCCCACACGGCCGCGGTGCTTCTGGCGCTCGCGGCCCTTCTGGCGCTCGCCAAGCCGGCGCTGCCGGAGTTCCTGACCCGTGTGCCGGGCTGGGCGGTGCTGCCCTATGACGTCTGGATGCAGGGGCTGTTCGACTTCATCAAGGACGATCTCGGCCTGATCCACGTCACGCGGACCATTTCGGCGGGGCTGGAGTGGCTCCTCGATATCACTGCCAACCTGCTCTACGGCAAGAACCGCTGGCCCTATCTCGGCCCGATCCCCTGGACCGCGGTCGCGGCGGTGGCGGCGGTGACGGGCTATGCGCTGAAAGGCTGGCGGATGGCGCTTCTCGCCGGCGGCACCTTCGTCTGGGTGGCCCTGGTCGGGCAATGGGAAATCGCCATGCAGACCATGTCGGTGATCGCGGTCGCCGCCCCGGTCGCGGCACTCGCCGGGCTCCTCCTCGGCCTCGCCGCCTGGAAGTTCCCGCGCTTCGAGCGCGCGCTGATGCCGCTGCTCGCGGTGTTCCAGACGCTGCCGTTCTTCACCTACCTCCTGCCGGCGGTGATCTTCTTCAAGGTTGGCCCGACGGCAGGCTGCGTCGCCACCGTCGTCTACGCGGTGCCGCCGATGGTGCTGATGACCGCGCTCGGGCTGAAGAAGGTCTCGAGCGAGGTGGTCGAGGCCGGCCACATGAGCGGCTCGACCCGCTGGCAGATGCTGCGCCATGTCTACATCCCCTCGGCCCGGACCGAGCTTCTGGTCGGCGTCAACCAGGTCATCATGCTCTCGCTGGCGATGGTGGTCCTCACCGCCTTCATCGGCATGCCGGGGCTCGGCGCGAAGCTCCTGTCGCTGATGAACTCGCTGAAGCTCGGGCGCAGCTTCGAGATCGGGGTGACGATCGTGCTGATCGCGGTGACGCTCGACCGCTGCTCGAAGGCCTGGGTCGTGAAGCAGCCCGAGCATTTCGAGCGCGGCACGCCGTGGTGGCGGCGCAACCAGGTGCTGCTGATCGGGATCGCCGCGTTCCTCGGTTTCCTGTTCGTCGCCCAGTTCGTTCAGGTCGCAGACCACATCAAGCGTGACCAGGACTTCTCGATCGGCGCCGAGATCGACGGCGTGATCCGCGCGATCCTCTCCAACAAGGCGATCACCGGGGTAACCGAATGGCTGCGCTGGTTCCTGATCACCTGGGTGCTGATCCCGTTCCGCAACGGGCTTCTGTGGCTGCCGACCGCCTCGGTCGTGCTCGCGGCGGCGGCGGCGGGCCATTTCGTCGGCGGGCGCCGCTCGGCGCTCCTCGCGGGAGCCTTCTTCGGGATCGTCGCGCTGACCGGTTGGTGGGACCGCTCGATCATCACGCTTTATGCGGTGATTTCGGCGGTCGTGCTCGCCGCCCTGATCGGCCTGCCGCTCGGGATCCTCGCGGCGCGGCGGAAGAAATGGGCCGAGCCGATCCTGCTCGTCTGCGACACCGCCCAGACCTTCCCGAGCTTCGTCTACCTGATCCCGGCGATCATGCTCTTCGGCGTGAACGACGTGTCGGTGGTCTTCGCGATCTTCATCTTCGCCACCGTGCCCTTGATGCGCTACACGATCGAGGGCATCCGCGCCGTCCCCGAGGAGCTACTGGAGGCGGCGGACATGTCCGGGGCGACGCGGCGCCAGAAACTCCTCAAGGTGCAGCTGCCGCTCGCGCTGCCGACGATGGCGGTGGGCTTCAACCAGGCGATCATGTTCGCCTTCTTCATGGTGATCATCGCCGCCTTCATCGGCACCCAGGACCTTGGTCAGGAACTGCAGAAGACCCTCGCGGGCAACCAGCTCGGCAAGAACTTCGTGCTCGGCATGTGCGTGGCGCTGATGGCGCTGAGCTTTGATCACATCATCATGCGCTGGTCCGCCAACCGCCGGCGGGCGCTCGGGGTGTTCTGAGGTCGTGCTCTCGGTCCGTGGCGGGTCTGCCGGCTGTCGCGCAACCGTCATCTTTCCCGGGCAAGGTGGCGGCCATGAGCAACCTCGACCGACTTCCTCACCTGCTGGCCGCTCGCGACTGGATCGCGGCGGAACGGCTCCTGCGTCGCGCGGTCGCCCTTTCGGGGGCGCCCGCAAGCGTTTTTTACAACCTCGCCAAGGTGATCGAGATGCGCGGCCGCGCGCCGCAGAACCTGCCGTGGCTGCGCAAGGCCGTCGCGGCCGACCCCGCCCACGCCGCCGCGTGGTTCGAGCTTGGCCGCACGCTGATCGGTGCGGGCGACCCCGCCGCGGCCGAACGCGCCTTCACGAAGGCCCTGGCGCTGACCCCGGGCGACGCCGACGCGCGCCGCAACCTCGCGCGGCTCCGGCTCCGGCTCGGCGACTGGCAGGCGGCGATCGAGGCCGCCCACGGCCTGCCCGAGGACCGCGAGGTGCTGGTGCTCAGATACCGCGCCGCCTGCGAGCTCGGGCAGGATGCGACGCCGCACCTCAAGGCGCTCCTCTCCGACGCCGCGTCGCGGCCCGAGGCGCTGACGGCGATGATCCGCGTGGCGAAGGGGCGCATCCCGCTCCGCCTTCCCGAGCTTCAGGCGCGGTAGCTCTTGCGGTAGTGGCCGGGTTCGGCCTGCAACGTCTCCTGGATGTGGCGGCTTTCGGCGATCTCCGCCTCCGACATCGTCGCGATCTCCAGCCCCGGCTGGCTGCGTGGCAGCGCGATCACCTGCGCCACCGGGGTGCCCGCCGGGCAGCACGCCTTCGAACCCCGGATCGGTCCAGAGCGCGGGAAAATGGACATAGCCGAGCCGGAAGCGGTCGGCGCTGACCAGCCCCGAGAGCGTCCGGAACGGCAGGTCGGCGCGGTTCAGCGGATGGGTGAAGAGAAGATCCCAGCCCTCGGGCGCCTCCAGCGCCCAGAAGTTGATGAACTTGACCATCAGTTGGCCGTCAACCGGCAGCGGCGCCCCCGTCGCCTGTTCGGGAACATGGAGCCCGACCGGCGCCCGCGTGAGCGGGGCGTCGGCGATCACTGGCGGATCCCAGTCCCAGGCGATCTCTCCGCCTTCCACGGTCAGGTCCGTCGCGAGCGGGATCATCAGGCCGAGCGAGAGCGCGTCGATGAAGGGCAGGCAGTGCTTGAGGGTGCGGACCGTCATGCCGCCGAGCGTCGGCGCCGCGACCTCGGCGGGCATGGTGCGCAGCCAGTGGGGCAGCGCCCGCGCGGCGGGCACCGGCGTCGGCAGGATCGGCTCAAGGGCGGGATGGCAGCGCGCGATGATCTTCATGCGCGCGACCTACGCCCTTTCCCGCCGCCGCAAGAGGGTGTGGCCGAGCGCCGCCGCGAAGGTCAGGAGGATGATCACCGTGCCCACCGCGTTGATCACCGGTGGATGGCCGTTCGGATTGCGCGCCATCGCGCCGATCTCGGTCGCGAAGGTGCAGGCGCCGCCCTTGGCGAACATCGTCGTGTTGTAGTTCTCCATCGAGGCGAGAAAGGCGATCACCCCGGCCGAGACCAGCGCCGGCGCGAGGAAGGGCAGAGTAATGCGCAAGAATATCCTGAGCGGCGAGGCGCCGAGATCCATCGCCGCCTCCTCCAGCTCCACCGGCTGGCGCTGGAGCCGCGCCATCAGGATCAGCATCGGATAGCCCGCGACGAAGGTGAGTTGCGCGGCGATGATGGTGAAAAGCCCCGCATCGACCCCGATCCGGCCCCAGAAGACCAGTGCGGACAGCCCGAGCACGATCCCCGGCGCCAGCATCGGCGACAGCAGCACCCACCACAGAAGCCCGTTCGCCCGGCTCTGCCAGCGCGTCAGCATCACCGCGCCGGCAAGTCCGAGAAGCAGCGCCAGGGGTACGACGCCCGAGGTCACCTTCAGCGAATTGCCGAAGCAGCCGAAGAACCGGTCGCGGTCGATCGTGCGCAGGACCGCGTCCACCCTCAGCGCCTCGTCGGGCATCCAGGCGAAGGCGTACCACTTGCCGGTGACGCCGTGCCATTCGGTGACCGAGGGCGGTGAGGTATCGTTGACCGAGGCCACGATCATCAGGAGGAGCGGCGCGAACATGAAGGCGAGGAACGCCCAGGTGTAGAGGTTGAGCAGCCTTTGGGAGGTCATTGCACCCTCGCGAAGTCTTTGAGCCGGGTCTGCATGATCCACATGAAGAGCCCCACGATGAGGAAGCAGACGAGCGTGTAGGCGAAGGAATAGGCCGCGCCGACGTTGGAGTTCTCGGATTCGAAGAACTTGTTGTAGATCGTCTGGCTGAACCATTCCGCCTGCAGCCCGCGGCTGATGATGCGCGGCACCGAGAAAGCGCCGGCGGCGAGCATAAAGGTCGCGATGCAGCCGACCGCGATGCCGGGCTTGGCATGGGGAATGACCACCCGGCGATGCACCCGCCACGGGCTCGCGCCGAGGTCGCGCGCGGCCTCGATCTGGTTGCGGTCGAGCGTGCTCATCACGTTGAGCATCGGGAAGACCATGAAGAGGACGTAGGTATAGGCGATCACCACGAAGACCGTGCCCGGCATCCGCGCGAACTGGATCGGCTCGGTGAGGACGCCGGCCCAGATCAGGAGGGAATTCAGCACCCCTCGATTGTCGATGATCGTGGTCCAGGCATAGATCCGCATCAGCTCGGCGATGCCGTAGGGGATGATGAGGCCGAGCATCAGCCAGACCACGCGATGGGCCGGCGTGGCGAGCGCCACCTTGTAGGCGATCGGGTAGCAGATCGCGAGCGCGAGCGCGGTGGTCATGACCGCGAAGAGGAGCGTCCTTGCGAGGTTGGTCAGGCCGAGCCGTTCGTAGACTTCGCCGCTTTGCTCGTAGCGCAGGCCGAGAAGACCGTAGATCCGCTTGCCGATCTCCCTGCTCTCGGCCGCCTTCGCCTCCGCCGAGAGCGGGATCCTGGTGGCCGCGACCAGCACGTCGAAATTGGTGAGCGTCAGCTTCGGCTGGTCGGCCTCGCGCAACAGCAGCTTGGCGTTGAGGTCGCTGGCGAGATCGCGGATTCTCCCGGCCGCGGCGATCTGGTCGGCGAGCGGCAGCGTGTCGTCGACATGGAGCCGTGGCAGGCCGTAGGCCTCGTCGAGCCAGGCCTCGCTGCCGTCGTCGCGGGCGAGGGTCTTGTGGGTGTCGGCGCGGTCGCATTGCAGGATGTAGGGCCGGACCGCGTCGGCGCTGCCGCCGAACGACGGCACCGCGAGCGCCCGTCCGCCGCCGCCATCGGTGGTCGCCGGTGCCATGCCGCTGATCGAGGGCACCGCGAGCCCGCCACTCGTGCTCTCCTCCGCGGGCGCGTCGTAGCGCGCGAGGACTGAGAGGCAGGTGGCGGCGTCGAAGCGCAGGGTGGCGGCGGCGGAGCTGTCGAGCAGCCGCTTCGGCGCGGTCAGGGCGCGCTCCAGCATCGTGACCTGCGGCAGGACGATCAGGAGCGCCGCCCAGCCGAGGACGGCGGCGACGAAGAGCGCGGCGAGGGCCCGCCCGTAGCTGCGGAAGATGCCCCTCATGCCGCGCCAAGCTCCTCGCGTCCAGTCCGGGCCAGCGGACCTTCGGGCAGGACGAGCGCGCTTTCACAGGCGAAGCCGATGCGCGCGGCGCCGTCCGGCATCAACGCGGGGGCGGTCCCGGTATTGGTTAGGTGCATCGCGACGGGCTGGCCGGCAGCTTCGGTCCGCATCTGGAAACTGATGAAGGCGCCCTCGAGGTCGCGGCGTTCGAGCCGCGCGTCGAGCTGGTTGCCGTATGCCATACCATTTGCCGACGCAAAGCCGACGTTTTCGGGCCGGACGAAGAGCAAGGCCGCCTCGCCCGGTTTCATTCCGCGCGGATTGCGGCACCGCATCCGGCCGAGCGGGGTCTCGACCTCGGCCATGTCGCCGTCGAGCGCCGTGATCCGGCCGGCGAAGCGGTTGACCTCGCCGACAAAGGAGGCGGCGAAGGCGGTGGCAGGGTTGGAGTAGACCTCGTCGGCGCTGCCGACCTGCTCGATCCGCCCGGCGTTCATCACCGCGATCCGGTCCGACATGGTCAGCGCCTCGGACTGGTCATGGGTGATGTAGATGAAGGTGACGCCGGTCTTCTTCTGGATCGCGCGGAGCTCGGTCCGCATGTGCTGTCGGAGCTTGAGATCGAGCGCCGACAAGGGCTCGTCGAGCAGCAGCACCGAGGGCTCGACCGCGAGCGCACGGGCGATGGCGACGCGCTGGCGCTGGCCGCCCGAAAGCTCGCCTGGCATCTTGCTGGCCTGGTCGCCGAGCGCCACGAGGTTCAGCAGTTCCTCGGCCTTCGCATGGCGCGCGCGCCGCGAGACGCCGCGCGCCTCGAGCCCGAAGGCCACGTTGTCGCGCACACTCATCAGCGGAAAGAGCGCGAGATTCTGGAAGATGAGCGCGGTGGGGCGCTGGTTCGGCGACTTGCCGGCCTGGTCTGCGCCGCCGATCAGCACGAGGCCGCGGCTCGGCTCGACGAAGCCCGAGACGGTCCTGAGGATCGTCGTCTTGCCGCAGCCGGAGGGGCCGAGGATCGAAAAGAACTCGCCCGCCGGGATCGTCAGGTGGGTCTCGTGAACAGCGGTGAAACCGTTGGGATAGGTGATGGAGACGCCCTCGAGCGTCACGTCGTTGCCGTGCATGTCCAGCCCCGGAATTGAAAGGGCCGGGAGGGGCGCCGAGGCCCCGCCCGGTATGGTTTGCCGACCGGCAGGTCAGGCGTTGGTGATGATCTCGACGAACTCGTCGCGCACCGGCGCGAAGAACGGCGTGTCGGCCTGCCACCACCACATGTTGGCGAGGACCGCGGGTGTATAGACCTCGTTGAACTGGCGCTTGAAGTCGTCCGAGGCGAAGTCAGCGGCCCCGGCGACGGCGGAGTTGTAGCCGGTGTTGTCCGACAGCATGCCTCCGGTTTCGGGCTTGAGCATGAAGTTCATGAAGGCGATCGCCTGGTCGCGGTTCTCGGCGCCGCGCAGCATGCCGAAGCTGTCGAGCCAGGTGATGATGCCTTCCTTCGGCGCGCGGTAGACGAAGTCCGGCTCCTCGCGGCTCAGGATCAAGCCGGTCGTGTCCCAGGTCTGGCCGATGATGCAGCCGGCGTCCTTGAAGGCGGCGGTGGCTTCGGTCGCGTTGTTCCAGAAGGCACCGAAGTTCTCCCTGCGCGCGACGATCCACTGGGCGACCGCGCCCCAGACCCGACGGGCGTCGTCCTCGGACTTGTAGACGTCGAGCATCCGGTTCGACGGCACCTCGCCGGTCGCGTCGAGATGGAGGCCGACGCCCATGATCACCGATTTCTGGCGGAACGCGGCCTTGCCGACGGTCTCGGGGCGGAAAAGGTCGCCGAACGAAAGGTCGGCATCGGCGATGGGCAGCACCTTGCGGTTGAAGGTGATGCCCTCGGTGCCCCAGTTGAAGGGCAAGACCACCTGCCGGCCGTTGTGAACCCCGCCGAGCGTGGCGCTGTCGCGCAGGAAGGAGGGGATGACGGCGCCGGAATTCACTTCGGCCGGGATCTCCGCGAAGAAGCTTTCTCCGGCATCGTCGACATAACCGGGGGCGTTGGTGATCGAGGGGAAGACAATGTCGAAACCCTTGCCGCCGTTTGCGCGCACGGTCGACATCGCCTCGTCGTTCGAGCCGTAGGTCGTCAGTTCGAGCTTGATGCCGGTATCGGCCTCGAACTTGGCGGCGATGTTCGGCTGGACGTAGTCCTGCCAGGCGAAGACCTTGACGCTGCCCGACGAGGCGAGCGCGTCGGAGGCGCGCAGCACGAGCGGAGCGGCCAGGGCGGCGGCGGAAAGCTTGAGGACGTTACGGCGGGACAGGGTCATGTCGGATCCTATGTGCAAGCGGCCGCGTCAGGCAGCGGTCGGCCTTGCGGATAGGGGCGGGACGTAACGACGGCTTGACGGTTGCCGGAAGGTTTCGTGACGGCGCCTTTCCAAAAGCCGCTGGCGCTGCGCGGATTGCGGCAAAGTCTGGACTCCGGCGCCGGAGGGTCTCATCCTCATTGTGATCCGCCCAATGCGGGGACCGGAAGCCCGGCCGTCGCGTTCGGGGGGCGTGAGCTTTCGGGAGGCGTCGATGTCTGATCCGAAGTTGCGGCGTGCGGATTTCATGATGGTGCTGGCCTATGCCTCGGACCTCGCCACCGGGCAGTCGCGGGATTTCGCGCTGCGGTCCTGCGTGCTCGGGATGCGGCTGGCCGAACTGGCGGGCTTCGACGCCGAGCTGCGGCGCAATGTCTATCACCAGGCGCTGCTGCGCTACGTCGGCTGCAACGCCGACACCCATCTGCTGTCGGCGGCCTTCGGCGACGAGATCGCGCTCAGACGGGATCTCGCCGGGCGCGATCTGGGCGACGGGGCGCAGGTCGGTCAGGTCTTCGTCACCGCCTTCCAGCGGCTCTTCGCCCATCTCGAACCGGAGGCGCAGAAGCGCGCGATCGAGGCGGGGCTTGCGAGCGCGATGCAGGTCTCGGTGCCGATCCTCAACGCGCATTGTGAGGTCGCGCAAAGGATCGGCGAGCGGCTCGGGCTGTCGGAGGAGCTGCGGCGCAACCTCGGCCAGATTTACGAACGCTGGGACGGGCATGGCCTGCCGCGCGGGCTTTCGGGCGAGGAGGTGATGCCCGCGGTGCGGCTGATCACGCTGGCGCAGGACGCGATCGCGCTGGCGGGGGCGCACGGCATCGAGGAGATGGCGCGAATCGTCGCGAGCCGCGCGGACGGTCCCTACGAGGCGCCGCTCGCGATGCTGATGTCCGAGAACGCTGCCGAACTGATGCGCGGGATCGACGGCAGCATCGCCCGCGAGACGGTGCTGGCGCTCGAGCCGGAGCCGGTCGCCTTTCTCGACGAGGAGGCCTGCGAGGCGGCGTTCATCGCGGTCGCCGACATGATCGACATGCGGATGCCCTTCACCCACGGCCATTCCCGCGCGGTTGCCGACCTGGCCGGGGCGGCGGCCAGCCATGCCGGGCTGCCGGCGGCGGACGTCCGAGACGCGCGCCGGGCCGGGCTGGTGCATGACATCGGCGAGCTTTCGGTGCCGGTCTCGGTCTGGATCCGCGAGGCGCCGATGTCGGCGCGCGAGGCCGATGAGGCGCGGCTGCACCCCTATCACGGCGAGCGCGCGCTGGCGGCACTCGGGAATGGCGGCACAGGCGTGGCGGCGCTTGTCGCACGGCACCACGAATGCCTCGACCGCTCCGGCTATCCCCGCGGCGTGGATGGGTCCGACCTGTCGCCGATGGCGCGCATCCTCGCGGCGGCCGAGGTGTTCGAGACTGCCCGCGAGCGCCGCCCCCAGCGCCCGGCGCTCGACGATGAGGGCGCGGCGGCGATGGTCCGGTCCTGGGTGCGCGAGGGCCGGCTCTGCCCGGACGGCGCCGAGGCGGTGCTGTCGGTCGCGGGCCAGCCCTCGCGGCGCAACATCCCCGCCCGCCTCGCCGGCATGACCCCGCGCGAGATCGAGGTCTTGCGGCTGATCGCGACCGGGCTCACCGCGAAGGAGGCGGCCGAGGAACTCGGCATATCGCCGAAGACCGCCGACAACCACATCCAGAGCATCTACTCGAAGATCGGCGTCACCACCCGCGCCGGGGCGGCACTTTTCGCCGTCGAGAACGGGCTCCTGATGCGCTGATCGCATGGCATAGGGAGTTCGCCCCATGTGCGCCGCCGGGCGTGCGTGCATCCTCCCGACAGAACCGGGCCACGGGGGTCCGGACGACAGGGAGGAAGAACAGATGTTGCTGGCAACGACGAGGGTGGAAGACGTCGATCGCTTCATCGAGGTGTTCTCGACCAAGGGTGCCGCGAAGAGAAAGCTGCACGGCTCGAAGGGAAGCACGGTGTTCCGCGACCCGTCCGAAGCGGATCGGCTCTGGGCGATCTTCGACTGGGACGTGGAGGGCTGGAAGAGCTTCGTCTCGGATCCCGACGTGCCGCCGATCCTGCAGGAGGCGGGCCACAAGGGCACGCCCCAGGCGGCGATGCTGATCGGCCAGTTCGAGGCCTGACGCCATAGGGCGCGAGGCCGGACACACCGCAGGGCCGTGCCGGCATAGGCAGCCCTGCATTTTCAGGAAAAGGGAGAACGTCATGAAACGAACACCGATCAAGGTGGGCGTCATTGCCGAACTGACCGGCGCCTTGTCCTTCATGGGCATCGCCAACGCCAATGTCTGCCGGATGGTCATCGAGGACATGAACGAGGCCGGAGGCCTGCTCGGCCGGCCGGTCGAACTGATCATCGAGGACGGCCGGAGCGACGATGCGGCCGCCAGGTCGGCCGCCGCGAAGCTCGTGAATGCCGACAAGGTCGACCTTGTCGTGGGCGGCATCTTGAGCTCGACCCGCCAGGCGATCCGCAGCGAGGCGACGGAGAAGGGTGGAACGCTCTACATCTACCCCGAGCAATACGAGGGGCAGGAGGATGACCCCCTGATCTTCTGCACCGGCGCAGTTCCGGCGCAGCAGGTGGAGCCGCTCATCCCGTGGCTGATGAAGAAGACCGGGGCGAGGAAGTTCTACCTGCCCTCGGCCGACTACATCTGGCCGCATCTGCTCAACAAGGCCGCGAAACGGATGGTCGACGCGAACGGCGGCGAGATCGCCGGCGAGGAATACTTCCCGCTCGATCATACCGACTACCGGGAAACGGTGCGGAAGATCATGGCCACCGGCACCGAGGTCGTCTTCAACACGATCGTGCCGCCGGGCCTGACGCCGTTCCTCGCGGAGCTTCACGACGCGGGCTTTCTCGCGCGGGGTGGGAAGATCATCTGCACCTACTTCGACGAGAACTTCCTCAACCTCGTTCCTGCGGCGCATTTCGAGGGGCTCTACAGCTGCCTCGACTACTATCAGGCGGTCGACGATCCCTTCAGCCGGGAGCTTCTGAAGGATTACAACCGCCGCTTCCCCGGCAGCGCCATGTTCACAGCCGGCAGCGGCTGTTCGGGCCATTACAAGGGGCTGAAGCTCTGGGAGGCCGCGGTCAGGGAGGCCGGCACGACCGATCGGGACGCGGTCGTTCGGGCGCTCGACCATGCCGCGATCGGCCAGGCGCCGGGCGGTCCGGCAGCGATGGTCCCGGGCCAGCACCACCTGCGCCACAGCATGTACATCGCCCAGGCGCAGGGCGGGAAGTTCAGGATCGTCAAGAACCTCGGCGCCATCGAGCCGAAGGAAAAGCCGCGCGGCATGGGTAGCAGCCCGGCTTTGACCGCCGCGTCGGCAGGATAGACGAGGCGGAACATCCAATGCGGGCGGCCGGGTTCTCCCGGCCGTCCACTTGCCCATTGCGGGCCATCATAATTGGGCGTGTCAGTAAACCGTGTTTGTCCGCTTAGAGTCCAAAGCGGACAACTGTAGAAGCTTTTCTCTTGGCAACCTTATTCTCTTGGCTCGTGCCTGCGCCACGCCGCTGTCCCGAGGGGCAGTCCAAATTAGGGTATCAAAACGCGTTCTTCACATCCCTGGTAAGGGACGCAATGTCGTCGGCGGCCCCGATGCAGGCATTGGCAACGGACCCGATATCCTTGCCGATCGCGACCGCGTCGGTGATCCCCGCAGTGTTCCAGGCCAAAGTTATGATGCCCGAAATGATCTTGGCGGCCTTGTCCACATCCGTGTTGCGCAGCTTTTCAAGATCGAGCACCCCTTTCTTGAGCGCAACGGTGTCCTTTTCCGATCGGGCGACGCGTTCCAGAAGCTTGGCCTGTTTGTCGAACAGTTCATCGAAATTATCGGCTAGCTTCTTGAACGACTTGGCTTCGGGCAGTGCATCGAACGCCTTTTCCTGCCTGGACTTATTGTCCAAGGGAATTGCACTCAACAGACTCTGGCGAAGCACTTCGCATTTCTCCTGCGCCTCTTCCAGCTTCTTCTGCATCTTCAACGACCGAGCAAGGATCTGCGCGATTGACTTGTTGATATCGCTGAGATGTTCCTTGGCGCCCTTGGCTGTCGCAGCCACCTCCGTTCCGAACAGCGCGTTGAGCGCTTCGCCCCTGATTTCCTTCTTGCCGCTGTTTTTCTCATAGGAAGTCATCAGATACTCAAGGTCGTTCTTGAGATCCCTTATCTTGCTCTCGACGTGTTGCGCGGCCTTCTGGATTTCCATTGCAAGCCCCATGACGGCGCGAAAAAGTCCGACGACGGCAAAGGCTGTCGTTCCCGGAAGCGCCACGCCTGCTGTGGCGACCACCACTCCGCCGGTGGCCTTGGTGACCTTTACAGCTTTGGCGATTTTGTATTTCTTGGCGATGGCGTGGCTGTTGATCGCACGCGAGATCACCTTGACCGGCAGCTTTGGAACCTCGGCGCACAGCGAGGCGAATTCCTTGTCGACCACCTTTTCCACGTCGACCATCAGTTTCCGCGACGGTCTCTTGTGCTTCAAAATCGTCTCGACAATGCCGTCCTTGGCGGCGGTGATATGGTCTTCGAACTCCTGATCGATGAACTTGATGAGCATCGGATAGCTTTTTGATACCCGGAGTTCGTCAACGATGATCTGCGGCACGCTTAGTTCAACGTAGCGGCCGGGTACCGAAATCCGGCTAATCTCGGCTTTTTCCAACGCATCCGTGACGGCCGTGCCAAAACTTCGTTTGTAAATCAGGGTGAGTTGGTCGCCCGATGCAATGGCCTGCTTGGACTCCTTGGCGACCATTTCGGCAGCGATCTTAAGGTCCTTCAGCATGGCCCGCTTCTTCAAGGGGTGCCGCTTGAACTCGGTGGCGGCAACAGTTGCCACCTTGTCGAACGCCTCGAGCAGCCGACGGCATGCCTCAAGGAATTGGTCGGTAGACTGACCTGCTTTGGTCACCTTATAATTGGAGATCGCCCGTCGGACATCGTAATCGTGTTTGCACGGCTCTTCCAATGGCCATGCCTCTTTCCACCATGCCATCGAGATGGCAACCTTGGGGCGCTTTCCTACTTCATCGTCGTCTTGTTTGACCTTTGGCATGAGGACTAAGATCGTAACACAGGTTTCGGTTTCAATGAACATTCCCAAGCTGACGGCACCAGTTCCACGTTGTTACATCATCCCGGACTGATCATGCCTATTGGGATCGCTATACAGCTGTTCGGTTATCTGGCGCGCGAACTGATTACCGATTCTGGTCCAGTAGGTCTGCATCGGGGCAGTTCGCACGATTGGGCGGGCGCAAAGCCAATGCCTCCAATCTCCCGAAAGCGGACCAACGTATCGTGGAAGCCCCTATTATTTCGGCCCGACCAGCGCGAACATTGCGCCCTGCGGATCCTGTCCGACCATGATGAAGGCGCCGCCCGGCACTTCGTGCGGGCCGTGGAAGACCCGCCCGCCCGCACCGCTCACGCGGCCGATGGCGGCGCTCACGCCTTCGGTGCCGAAATAGGGCAGCCAGAACGGCCGGTCGGGGCCCGGCATTCCGGGAGCCTGCCGCATCATGCCGCCGATATCGGCCTTGCCGTGACGGAAGAGGTGGTAGCCGCCCATCTCGGCGAGATCCATCACGTCGCCCTGCTTCCAGCCGAACTGCTTGCCGTAGAAGGCCATCGCCGCCTCCGGGTCGGAGGTCATCAGCTCGTGCCAGCAGCCGTGGCCGGTTCGCTTCTGGTCGAAGGCGGCGCTGTTCGCGCCGTCCTCGGGGGCGAGGAGGCCGAACGGCGCGCCTTGCGGATCGGCAACGACGGCAAAGCGGCCGGTATCGGGGATGTCGGCGGGGGCCTGATGCACGGTGCCGCCGGCCTTGGCGACGGCCTTCGCGGCCTTGTCGCAATCGCTGACGGTGACGTAGAAGATCCAGGCCGGCGGCGCGCCCGCCGGCGCGGCCATCATCCCGGCGACCATTGTCTCGCCGGCGCGGGCGATCCGGTAATCGACCCCGTCCATCCCGGAATCGGCGACCGTCCAGCCGAGGACATGCGCGTAGAACCGCGCCGCGGCATCAGGGTCGGGTGTGGTCAGTTCGTACCAGCAGGGAGTGCCGCGCTTCGCCTTGGCCATGTCGATCCTCCGGTTTCAGCCCGCCCCCGAGCCTGCGCCCCTCGGGCCGCGAAAGCAAGCGGCGGGGCTCAGACCGCGCGGTCGAGCTTGGTCGAGAGGTGGATCAGGCTTTCGGAGGATTTCACCCCGGTCATCTCGCCGATCATGTCGAGGACGCCGTCGAGCACCGCCGTCGATGGCGCGGCGACCTGCAGCAGGAAATCGACCCGGCCGGAGGTGGTGTGGACCCGCTCGACCTCCGGGATCGCCTTCAGCCGGGTCAGCACGTTGGCTTGGGCGCGCGGCTCTATCGTGAGAAGAACGGTGGCGCGGATCCGGCTTTGCCGCGCCGCCTCGCCGAGCTTGACCGTGTAGCCCGCGATCACGCCGGAGGTCTCGAGCCGCTCCAGCCGCGCCTGGATCGTGGAGCGTGCGACCTTGAGCCGGCGGGCCAGCGTGGCCACCGAGACGCGAGCGTCTGAGCCGAGATAACCAAGGATTGAGCGGTCGAGGTCGTCCATGCGGCGATTCCGGCGATATGACAGGCTGTTCGTTATTCTAACGAAGTTCTGAGGCGAATCTACTCTTTTGATCGGTAGAAATGTGCATCATATCCGGCAAACTTCGTTACAGGAGAAGGGCGGCCCATTCGCACCTGGCCTGGTTTGGTGAAATGCGTAAGCGCTTTCCAACCGGATGCCCCGGTAAAAAGGTGGCTGCGCCTTGTTGGCAGGGAATACGCCGATGGGGCTCTCTAAGACGATCTGGACGACTCCGTCCGAATTCCTCCGTATCGAACGCCCGGACAACCCGGTGATGTTCTTCGCGCCCACGGTGCTGCAGGCAACCGCGCGGCGGTTTCTCGACGGCTTTCCCGGCCTCGTCACCTACGCGGTGAAATCGAACCCCGCGGAGATGGTCGTCCAGAACCTCGTCGCCGCCGGGATCCAGGGCTTCGACGTCGCCTCGCCGGCCGAGATCGAGATGGTGCGCCGCCTCGCCCCGGCCGCGGCGCTGCATTACAACAACCCCGTCCGCGCCCGCCACGAGATCGACTATGCGGTCAAGATGGGCGTGAAGTCCTATTCGGTCGACAGTCGCTCGGAGCTCGCGAAGCTCATCGAGATCGTGCCCGCCGAGGGCGCCGAGATCTCGGTGCGCTTCAAGCTGCCGGTCGCGGGGGCGGCCTACAACTTCGGTGCGAAGTTCGGTGCCACGGTGGAGCTCGCGGCGGAACTGCTGCGCGAGGTGCACGAGGCGGGCTTCATCGCCTCACTGACCTTCCATCCCGGCACCCAGTGCACCGATCCGATGGCCTGGGACGCGTATTTGCGCGCCGCCGCCGGGATCTGTGCCAATGCCGGCGTCAGGGCGCGGCGGCTGAACGTCGGCGGCGGCTTCCCCTCGCACCGGCTGAACGACGAACGCCCGCAACTCGACGCGATCTTCGAACTGATCGGCCGCGTTGCCGACGAGGCCTTCGAGGGCGCGCCGCCAGCCCTGGTCTGCGAGCCGGGCCGCGGACTGGTGGCGGAGAGCTTCACGCTCGCGACCCGGATCAAGGCGGTGCGCGACGGCGAGCATGTGTTTCTCAACGACGGTACCTACGGCAATCTCGACGAGCTGCCGATTACCGGGATCATCGACCGGATCGCGGCGGTGAACGGCGACGGCGAGACGCGCCGGGGGGCGCCGCGGCCGCGTGTGATCTTCGGGCCGACCTGCGACAGCGTCGACCGGCTGCCGGGCGAGGTCGCGCTGCCGGAAGACGTCGAGGAAGGCGATTACCTAGTGTTCTCGGGAATGGGTGCCTATTCGACGGCCACGAACACCGGCTTCAACGGCTTCGGCAGGATGACGGTCGCCACGGTCATGCGTCTCGGCGCCTGAGGCCGGCGGTCCGGACCGGCAGGGGGCCGGCGCTCGCGCCGGCCCTATCGATTCGCACCAACTCGTGCGGAAGGCCGCCACCCGGCGGGTCAACCTTTCGTCAAACTTCTGTGCATAGGCTTCAGTCACCGGGCATCGGGATTACCTCTATTGGACCGGCCCCGATGCCGGGAGAGGCAATCCGGGCGAGGCCGCGGCCCGCCCGAACGCAGGAGTCCGCAACATGTGCAGATCCGACCGTCCGGATGCGCCCGATCACAGCGGCGAACGGGTCACGGCTTTGTTGCGCGTGTGGAAACAGAAACATTTGGTAACGGCAAGTTACACCTTCGCGCCTTTGGCCGACTCGGGGGTCGGGGCTATGCTGGAACACAGGGTGAAGACACGGGAGGCCTGTTTAGGGTGACGCGGCTGACCGAAAAGCTGCTGAAGCTGTTGCGCATCGGCCGTCAGGTCGAGACGCAGAGCGCGGTTCGCGGGCGCGGGCCGTGCGATCACGTCATTTGCCTCGACGGGACGCTCTCTTCTTTGGAGCCGGGGCAGGAGACGAATGTCGGCCTCATCTACCGGCTCCTGCAGCAAGTGCCGCATTCGTCGCGCCTGTCGCTCTATTACGAGGCGGGCGTGCAGTGGCACATGTGGCGCAACACGCCCGACGTGGCGATGGGGCGCGGCATCAACCGCCAGATCCGCCGCGCCTATGGCTGGCTCGCGACCCGCTACCGGCCCGGCGACCGGATCTTCCTCTTCGGCTATTCGCGCGGCGCCTACGCGGTCCGCTCGCTCGCGGGGATCCTCGATCAGGTCGGGCTGCTCAAGGCCGAACACGCGACCGAGCGCAATGTCCAGCTCGCCTACCGCTATTACCAGCGCGAGAGCGAGAGCAAGTTCGAGGCGGTCTTCCGCCGTCGCTTCTGCCATCCGAAGGTCGAGATCGAGATGATCGGGGTCTTCGACACGGTCAAGGCGCTGGGCGTTCGGCTGCCGCTCTTGTGGATGTGGACCGAGCCCCATCACGAGTTCCACAACCACGCGCTCGGTCCGGTGGTGAAGCACGGCTATCACGCGCTGGCTCTCGACGAGAACCGCGCGGCCTTCGATCCGATCATGTGGGAGACCACCGATGGCGACTGGGAGGGCAGGGTCGAGCAGGTCTGGTTCCGTGGCGCCCATGGCGATGTCGGCGGCCAGTTGAGCGGTCTGACGGAAGCGCGGCCGCTGTCGAATATCCCGCTGGTCTGGATGCTGGAAAAGGCCGCGCGCTGCGGACTGGCCATGCCGGATGGCTGGCGAGCCCGGTTCCCCACCGATGCCGCGGTGGTCTCGGTCGGCACGACGCGCGGCTGGGGCAAGGCGTTCGTCCTGCGCGCCCGGCGGCAGGTCGGACGCGACCCGTCGGAAAGCCTGCATCCCACCGCGACAGCCAGACGGACACGGGCGGCGTGGTCACTGACGGCGATCGGGCGGCGGAGCGGAACCTGAGCCGCGCGCGACCGCGGCTCGGCGGTCCTTGCGCTGTCGAATGCCGCTCCGGTTCTCGGCACCTGCGTTACGCTGGCATCGGATGCCGGCTCGGGTTCGCCGGTTCAGGGATCGACCGATAAGAGCAGCCCGCAAAGGAAGATGTTGGCGTCGTGGTGCATGCCGATGAGGACGTAGCCGTCGCGGCAGACATGTGTCGAGGTACCGGCTGCCGGTACGGGATAGGGCGCCTGCGTTCCGCCGGGGCCGTCGACATAGATCTCTGACAGCGGTTGCCAGCCGGGATTGCGGCCGGCGGGAAGCTCCTCGCCGATCTCAACGCAGGTGAAGGTGTTGTCGGGCACGTCATAGGCCGTCATGTAGGCGTTGGGGCCACACCAGTGCATGGACGGGCCGGAATAGCCGGGCACCAGAAGGTGGTCGTAGGTCGGGTCAGGCCACTGGCGCAGGGGCAGCTTCCCACCCTCGCGAGGGGCGCTGACGAACACGTTCTTGACCTCGAACCAGCTCGACTGGACCGGAATGCAGATCGTGTAGCCGGTATCGTAGCGGATCCCCATCACGGCATAGTAGTCTTCGCTGTTCGCGTTGAACGGGCAGGGGCGCCAGTCGCGCATGGTGGCATAGGGATCCTCGTCGGGCATCGGGATCGTGGGCAGCGCCGCGGCAAGCGCCGGGGCGAGGCAGAGCGCGGCGGCGAGGGCGAGAAGCGAACGGATGCTGGGCATGACTTCCTCCTGACAATCATCATGTGGCCGGGAGGAATGGCCGAGGCGCGTGTCGGCCATTGGGACACCGGCCGAAGTGAAGACCAAGAAATTATCGTGACATGATAACACGATATCGGCCACTTGTCGCGTGCGGAAGGTGGTCGGGCGCGACCGGCCGGGCGCAAATCGGCCCCGGACTGTGAGCGGTCCGGGGCCGGCTTGCCGAACGTCCTGTCAGGCGACGTTCTGCAGGGAGACCTGCGGCTCGAGCCCGAGCGCGTGGCAGATCTCACGCGTCAGGTGCGGCCGGTTGAGCGTGTAGAAGTGCAGATCCTCGACGCCGCCCTGGATGAGGTCGTCGCAGAGCTCGGTCGCGAGCGCGGTGGCGAGGAGATGCTCGCGCCCGTCGCGGATCGCCTTGTCGAAGGTCTTGTCGAGCCAGTCCGGCACCGAGGTGCCGCAGCGCTCGGCGAAGCGCCGCGCACCGGACCAGGAGATGATCGGCAGGATGCCGGGGATGATCGGCGCGTCGATGCCGGCCTTCTCGCAGGCGTCGCGGAAGCGGAAGAAGCTCTCCGCCTCGAAGAAGAACTGGGTGATCGCCGAGGAAGCGCCGGCGTCGATCTTGCGCTTGAGCCAGGCGACGTTCGCGGCCAGGTCGGCGGCCTCGGGATGGGCCTCGGGATAGGCGCCGACGCGGATCGTGAACTTGCCGGTCTCGGCCAGCGCCTCGATCAGTTCGACCGAGGAGGCGAAGCCGTCGGGATGGGCGGTGAAGCTCTCCTCGCCCTTCGGCGCGTCGCCCCTGAGCGCCACGATCTCGGTCACGCCGGCCTTGGCGTAGCTCTCGGCGATCGCGAGCGTCTCGGCGCGGGTCGCATCGACGCAGGTGAGATGCGCCGCGACGTTGAGGCCGTAATGGTCGCCGATCGTGGTGACCGCCTCATGCGTCAGCTCGCGGGTCGTGCCGCCGGCGCCGTAGGTGACCGAGACGAAGTTCGGCTTCAGGGGCGCAAGCATCTGCACCGTCTCCCACAGCCGGAACGACGCGTCGAGCGTCTGGGGCGGGAAGAACTCGAAGGAAATCCGGGGTGCAGGCATCGTGTCGTCCTCGTGTTGGATGGGCTCTTGTCTCATATCGGAGGACGTGAGACAAATTCATAATTCTCAAGATCAATATGAGGTAGATCGGATGATAGCGGGGCGGCGATGCATCTCGAGCTGAGGCATCTGCGGACGATCAAGGCGATCCACGAGGCCGGCGGTCTGGCGCGGGCGGCCGAGCAGCTCAACATCACCCAGTCCGCACTCAGCCATCAGGTCAAGGGGCTGGAAGAGCAGGCGGGGGTGGAGCTCTTCGTGCGTCGGTCGAAGCCCTTGAAGCTCTCGGCGGCGGGCCTGCGGATGCTGCGCACCGCCGAACGGGTGCTGCCGGAGATCGCGGCACTCGGCGAGGAGTTCCGCTCGCTGAGGTCGGGCAAGAGCGGGCGGCTCCATATCGCGATCGAGTGCCATGCCTGTTTCGACTGGCTCTTTCCGGTGCTGGAGCAGTTCCGCCGCGCCTGGCCTGAGGTCGATGTCGATATCCGCCCCGGCCTCGCCTTCGAGGCGCTGCCGGCGCTGGCGCGGGAGGAGGTGGACCTCGTCGTCTCCTCCGATCCCGAGACGCTGCCGGGCATCGTCTTCCGGCCGCTCTTCGACTATGCGCCGACCTTCGTGGCGGCACGGCAGAACCCGCTGGCGGAAAAGCCCTTCGTCGTGGCCGAGGATTTCCGCGACCAGGTGCTGATCACCTATCCGGTGGACCGCGCCCGGCTCGACATCTTCTCCGAGGTGCTGCGCCCGGCGCGGGTCGAGCCGCTGGCGGTGCGGCAGGTCGAGCTGACGGCGGTGATCCTGATGCTGGTCGCGTCGAACCGGGGCGTCTCGGTGCTGCCCGACTGGGTGCTCCGGGAGGTGAAGTACCAGCCCGATTACGTCACCCGGCCGGTGACGGAAAAGGGGCTGACGAAGCGGATGTATGCCGGGGTGCGAGAGGCGGAGGCGACGCGGCCCTTCATGGCGCATTTCCTCAAGCTCGCGCGGAGCGAGCCGGTGAAGCTGCAGCGGGCCTGACGATGCATCCGTTCCTCGACCATCCGAAGCCCATCGCCTTCGCCCATCGCGGCGGTGCCCTCGAGGTCGAGGAGAATACGGCGGCCGCCTTCGCCCATGCGGCGGCGCTGGGGTACAGCCATATCGAGACCGATGTGCAGGCGACCCGCGACGGGGTGGCGGTGATCTTCCACGACGACACGCTGGAGCGCATGGCGGGGCGGTCCGAGCGGGTCGATGCGCTCGACTGGGCCGAACTGTCGCGGGTCCGGACGCGGGGCGGGGCGGCGATTTCCCGGCTCGACGACGTGCTCGCGGGCTTTCCGGAGCTTTACGTCAATCTCGAGGCGAAGTCGGATGCGGCGGTCGAACCGATGGCGGCGGCGATCACGGCGGCGGGCGCGCTCGGGCGGGTCTGCGTGGGATCCTTCGAGCCGCGCCGGACGGCACGGCTCTGCGCGGCGCTCGGGCCCGGGCTTTGCTGGTCGCCGGCCCATGCGGGCGTGGCGCGGCTCTGGCTCGCGGGCTGGGGGCTGCCGGTGGCGGTCGGCGGGTTTCCCGCGGTGCAGGTGCCGCCCACGCATCGCGGCATGCCGCTCGTCACCAAGCGGTTCGTCCGCGCCGCCCATGCGCGCGGGATCGAGGTCCATGTCTGGACCGTCGACGCGGCCCCGGAGATGGAGCGGCTGATCGATCTCGGCGTCGACGGGCTGATGAGCGACCGGCCGACGCTCCTGCGCGCGGTGCTCGCCGGCCGCGGGCTCTGGCGCCCGCGGCCGGCGGGTGTCTGAGGGCGGATTTCGGGCGCCCGGCCCCTTCACAACCGGCCCGGGCGCGCGTATAGGCACGGGCTTGATGACAAGGAGCCGGGGCCGATGCAGGGCAGTGCCAACCTCAACCTGATGATCAAGGCGGCGCGCAAGGCCGGCCGCAGCCTCGTGAAGGATTTCCGCGAGGTGGAGAACCTGCAGGTTTCGGTCAAGGGGGCGGGGGACTTCGTCAGCCGCGCCGATCTCGCGGCCGAGAAGATCATCCGCGACGAACTGATGGCCGCGCGGCCGACCTATGGCTGGCTCGGCGAGGAGACAGGCGAGACCGCGGGCGCCGACCCGACCCGGCGCTGGATCGTCGATCCCCTCGACGGGACCACGAACTTCCTTCACGGCCTGCCGCACTGGGCGGTGTCGATCGCGCTCGAGCACAAGGGCGAGATCGTCGCGGGCGTGGTGTTCGATCCGGCCAAGGACGAGATGTACTGGGCCGAGAAGGGCGCGGGCGCCTGGATGAACGAGAGCCGGATCCGGGTCTCGGGACGGCGCTCGATGGTCGAGGCGGTGTTCGCGACCGGGGTGCCGTTCGGGGCCAAGAAGACGCTGCCGGCGACCCTGCGTGACCTCGCGCGGCTGATGCCGGCCTGTGCCGGGGTGCGGCGCTGGGGCTCGGCCTCGCTCGACCTCGCCTATGTGGCGGCGGGACGCTACGACGGCTTCTGGGAGCGCGAGCTCGGGGCCTGGGACATGGCGGCGGGGCTTCTCCTGGTGCGCGAGGCCGGCGGTTTCACCGACGCGGTGCGCGAGGGGCGCGACATCTTAGAGTCCGGCGCGGTGATCGCGGCCAATGGCGAGCTTTTCGGCGCGCTCGCGAAGATCCTGCGGGAAGACGCCTGAGGGCGCGCCCGGGCCGGGCCGGGTAAGGGGGCTGTCCGCCCCCTCTTGCCGCTCATGCGGCAATTCACCCCCGAGGGTATTTCGGCAATGAAGAAGATCAGGTCCGGTCGGACGGGTGGTCGATGCCATCGGTCCAGGCGACCGGATCGAGGTCGCGCGGGTTGACGCCGTCGAGGCAGGCGGCGTTGAGCCCGTATTCGTTCGGGTTCGAGCGGCGGCGGTGGTGGGTGTAGATGCCGCAGGTCTTGCAGAAGTAGTGCTTCGCCGTGCCGGTGTTCCAGGTGTAGAGCGTGAGGTTGTCTTCGCCCTTCACCACGCGGAGCCCGTCGAGCGGCACGGTGACGGCGACGGCGCCACGCCTCGCGCAGAACGAACAGTCGCAGCGCCGCGCCGTGGCGAGGCCTTTCGGGGCGAGGGTGACTTCGAGCTCGACCGCGCCGCAATGGCAGCGGGCAGGGTGGGGCTTGCGGATCTCGGGCAGGGTCATTTGCGCCTCCGGCGGATGACCGGGATCGAGGACGGGGAATACTGGGTCTCGGGATGGGGCGGGCGGCCCTGCGTCCGCTGCCAGAAGGCGGCCGCGCCGCGCCTCAGCCACAGGGGCAGCGTCAGCGCCATGCCGGCGGCGAAGCCCCCCGCATGGGCCCAGTAGGCAATGCCGCCGGCCTCGGACGGGGTGCCGAGGCCGCCGAGGATCTGCATGCCGAACCAGAGCCCGAGCATGACCCAGGCCGGCAGTGCGAAGACCCGGAAGAAGACGAAGAAGATCACGAGGATGTCGATCCGGGCGCGGGGGAAAAGCAAGAGGTAGCCGCCGAGGACGCCGCCGATCGCGCCCGAGGCGCCGACCGTGGGCACGACCGAGCCGGGATCGGCGGCGATATGGGCCGCGGCCGCGGCAAGGCCCGAGACGAGGTAAAAGGCGAGGAAGCCGAGATGCCCCATCTGGTCCTCGAGATTGTCGCCGAAGATCCAGAGAAAGAGCATGTTGCCGGCGAGATGCATGAGTCCGGCATGGAGGAACATCGAGGTGAGGACGCCGCGGACCTCGCCACCCTCGGTGACGGCCGCCGGGATCATCGCCCAGTCGCGCCAGAAAACCATCATCGCGCGTTCGCTGTTCATGTGGGGCAGCTGCAGCAGGAACGCGACGATGTTCGCGGCGATCAGGCCGTAGACCACATAGGGCGTGCGCCGGGAGGGGTTGTGGTCGCGGATCGGGAACATGGCGTCACGTTTCCCGATCCGCTGAAGCGCGTCAAGCGGTGCCCGCCTCGGCGAGGAGCTGGGCGTTGCCGCCCGAGGCGGTGGTGTCGACGCAGACATGGCGTTCATGCGCGACATGGCCGAGATCGGGCCGCGTGGTGATCAGCGGCAGGATCGGGCCGGTGCGGGCCGCGAGCGCCTCGCCATAGGCGCGCGCCTCGGTCTCCTCGCCCCAGAAGAGGACGCCGGAGAAGCCCTTGAGCGAGCCGAGCGCGGCGGGGTCGAGCCGGCCGGCGACGGCGACGGCTTGGCCGCCGAGCGCCTGCACCGCCTCGGCCTGCGCCTCGGTCGCCTCGCGCCCCGGGCCGAGGCAGAGGAAGGGCGCGCGCGCGAGCAGCGTCAGCCGGTTCGATTCACCGGTCGGGCCGGGCAGGTCGATGCGCGACAACACCGCAGGGACCGGTGCGGCGTCGAGTGCCGCCTGGATCCTGGCCGGGTCGGCCTTGCCGGCCGCCGCGCCGGCGGCGGGGGCGGGTTCGGGCTTCGTGAAGCGGGCGAGGTATTCCGGGCCGCCGGCCTTCGGGCCGGTGCCGGAGAGCCCCTCGCCGCCGAAGGGCTGCGAGCCAACGACCGCGCCGATCTGGTTGCGGTTGACGTAGATGTTGCCGACGTGGAGCGCCTCGGTCACTTCCTGGACGCGGTTGTCGATCCGCGTGTGCAGACCGAAGGTCAGGCCGTAGCCGGTAGCGTTGATGTCGTCGATGACCTTCGGCAGGTCCTCGGCGTCGAAGGTCGCGACATGGAGCACGGGGCCGAAGATCTCGCGCTTCATTTCGGCTATGCCCTTCACGCGGATCACCGTCGGCGCCACGAAATGGCCGCCTCGCGGCGTCGAGAGCTGGCGCAGCAGCCGGCCCTCGCGGCGGGCCTTCTCGATATGGGCGCGGATGCCCTGTTCGGCCTCCTCGTCGATGACCGGGCCGACATCGGTGGCAAGGTGCCACGGATCGCCGACCGTCAGCTCCTCCATCGCGCCGAAGAGCATGTCGGTGAAATGCGCTGCGATGTCTTCCTGCACATAGAGGCAGCGGAGCGCGGAGCAGCGCTGGCCGGCGGACTGGAACGACGAGGCGACGATGTCGCGCACCGCCTGTTCGGGGAGCGCGGTGCTGTCGACGATCATCGCGTTGAGGCCGCCGGTCTCGGCGATGAGCGGCGCGCCGGGGGCGAGGTGTCTCGCCATCGCCTTGCGGATCAGCATCGCGGTCTCGGTCGAGCCGGTGAAGCAGATGCCGTTCACGCGCGGATCGGAGGTGAGTCGGGCGCCGACGGTGGCGCCGTCACCGGGCAGGAGCTGCAGCGCCGAGGCCGGGACGCCGGCCTTGTGGAGAAGCGCCACGGCATGGGCGGCAATCAGTGGCGTCTGCTCGGCGGGTTTTGCCAGCACCGCGTTGCCCGCGGCGAGCGCGGCCGCGATCTGGCCGGTGAAGATCGCGAGCGGGAAGTTCCAGGGGCTGATGCAGGTGAAGATGCCGAGGGGCGGCTGCTTCAGCTCAAGTCCCCGCGCGGCGTAGTAGCGCAGGAAGTCTACCGCCTCGCGCAGTTCGGCGACTGCATCCATCTGGGTCTTGCCGGCCTCGCGCGCCAGAAGCGCGAAAATCGGGCCGAAGTTCTCCTCGTAGAGGTCGGCGGCGCGGTTGAGGACAGTGGCGCGCTCGGCCGCGCCGGCCGCCCAGGGCTTGGCGGATTTGAGCGCGGTGTCGACGTCTTCCTTGGTGGCGTCGGTGACGCGGCCGACGCTGGCGCCGGTCGCCGGGTTCACCACCTTCTTCGGGGTTGCGCCCACGACCTTGCCCGCGAGGATCGGCTGGGCGGAGAACTCCGCCTTGCCGTGCGGCTCGCGTGCCGCGTCGATGCGCGCGAGCGTCGGCACATCGGTGAGATCGAAGCCCTCGGAGTTGCGGCGCTCCGGCGCGAAGAGGTCCGGCCCCTTGCGGATGGCGCGGTTGGTGAGGCCGGGCAGCATCGCCTCGACGGCGGCGAAGGGGCAGGTGGCCACTTCCTCGGCGGGCACGTCTTCGTCAACGATCTGGTTGACGAAGGAGGAGTTGGCGCCGTTCTCGAGGAGCCGGCGGACGAGATAGGCGAGAAGGTCGCGATGCGCGCCGACGGGCGCGTAGATGCGGCAGCGGGTGCCTTCGCGCTTCAGCACGATGTCGTGGAGCCGTTCGCCCATGCCGTGCAGGCGCTGGAACTCGAAGGGCTGGCCGTCGGCCATGTCGAGGATCGCGGCGACGGTATGGGCGTTGTGGGTGGCGAACTGCGGATAGATACGGTCGGTCATGCCGAGAAGCTTCTTCGCGTTGGCGATGTAGCTCACGTCGGTCGCTTCCTTGCGGGTGAAGACCGGGAAATCCTCGAGCCCCATGACCTGCGCCCGCTTGATCTCGGCATCCCAGTAGGCGCCCTTGACGAGGCGGACCATGATCTTGCGGTCGAGCTGGGTCGCGAGCCCGTGGAGCCAGTCGAGCGCCGGCCCGGCGCGGCGGCCATAGGCCTGCACGACGACGCCGAACCCGTCCCATCCGGCCAGTTCAGGATCGGACAGAACCGCCTCGATCACCTTGAGCGAGAGCGAGAGCCGGTCGGCCTCCTCGGCGTCGATGTTGAAGCCCATGCGCGCCCTCGCGGCCTGCCGCGCGAGGTCGCGGACGACCGGGACAAGCTCCTTCATCACGCGCGCCTCTTGCGCCACCTCGTAGCGCGGATGCAGCGCCGAGAGCTTCACCGAGATCCCGGGATTGGTGCGGATGTCGTCGCTCTTGCAGGCGCCCGCGATGGCCGAGATCGCCTTCGCATAGGCCTGGGCGTAGCGCTCGGCATCCTCGGCGGTCTTGGCGGCCTCGCCGAGCATGTCGTAGGAATAGGAGTAGCCCTGCTTTTCCATCCCGCTCGCGCGTTCCATCGCGGCGTTGATTGTCTCACCGAGGACGAATTGCTTGCCCATCTCCTTCATCGCCTGGCGGGTGGCGCGGCGGATCACCGGCTCGCCGAGGCGCTTCACCGCGCCGCGCAGGTGGCCGACGATGCCGGGCTCCTTCTCCTCCAGCACCTTGCCAGTCAGCATCAGTGCCCAGGTCGAGGCGTTGACCAGCGAGGAGGCGGAATGGCCGAGATGCTTGCCCCAGTCCGAGGGGGCGATCTTGTCCTCGATGAGTGCGTCCATCGTGTCGGCATCGGGCACCCGCAGCAGCGCCTCGGCAAGGCACATGAGCGAAATGCCCTCCTCGGTCGAAAGCCCGTATTCGGCGAGGAAGACTTCCATGAGGCCCGGCCGCACATCGGCGCGGATCTGCTTCACCAGCCCGGCGCCGGCGGTGGCAATGCGTGCGCGGGTCTCGGAATCGAGCGCGGCACTGGCGATGAGCCGCTCCAGAAGCGGGACTTCGGGGGTGAGCGAGCCGGTTTCGATCTCGTGCCAGTGCTGTTCCATGGGTGTCCTCCTGCGAATGGCCCATCATAACGCTTGATTGTCAGTCGTAATTCCTAAAATTATACAGAACATAGGCAAAGTAACCAAAGATAGCGCCATGAAAGTGCCAATCGACCTTCCTGAGCTGGACCGTTTCGATGCCGCGATTCTGCGCGCCCTGTCCGAGGACGGACGGATGCCGGTGACCGAGCTCGCCCGCCGCATCGGATTGACCAAGACGCCGACCCAGGCGCGGGTGCGGCGTCTGGAGGAGGTCGGGGTGATCGTGGGCTACCGCGCTGTGCTGAACCCGATCCGCATGGGGCTCGCGCATGTGGCCTACGTCGAGGTGCGACTTTCGGACACGCGCGAGGCGGCGCTACAGGCCTTCAACCGCGCGGTGCGCGGGGTGCCCGAGATCGAGGAATGCCACATGATGGCCGCCGGGTTCGACTATCTGATGAAGGTCCGGACCTCCGACATCGCCGATTACCGGCGGGTGCTGGGCGAGCGGATCTCGCAATTGCCGCATGTCGCATCGACCTCGACCTATGTGGCGATGGAGGCGGTGAAGGAGGCGGGGATCTGACCTTGCCGGCGCCACGCTTTCCGCTATGGTCGCCGCCGCTGGCCCGCGTGGTGGAATGGTAGACACAGGGGACTTAAAATCCCTAGGCTTCGGCCGTGCCGGTTCAAGTCCGGCCGCGGGTACCAGCGCAGGCATCCCGAGTCCGGTCCCGGAGTGGACCGGGCGGCGGGCGCCGCGAACAGTTCGGCCCACTGCAAAGTTCGGCGTGTCCTCGGTAGCAAGCGCGGGGCGCCGCCCCCGAGAGGTTAGGTCGCGCGGTCTCGCACCTTCGCCTCCGAAGTCGAAGGAAGGGCTGCATCGCGACGCTGGCCCTAGCGCGCGCCGCGTCCGACCAGCGCGGCGATCTTGTCGCGCCAGGCAGACGTCCGCCTGACTTGCCCGCAATACCGGGCGAACGAAGGCGGCAGAAAGCGCGCATTCTGCTTGAGAAACTGGCGGTTCGCGGCTTCGAACTCGTGCTTCAGATCGTTCAGCAGGTCCGCATGTCGACGGTGAAACTCCCTTTCGAACTCGGCCTTCTCGCCCTCTTCCACGCGCGCGTCCCAATCCTTCAGCGTCTGCAGCGCCTGTTCCTGGGGCACGGTGTGTTGCGGATGCGCGGCACGCAACTCCCTGAGTTTCTCGGTGGCCAGCAGGCTGGAGCCGACATTCACCTGATTGAGCGCGACCGCGCTGTCGGCCGGGAGTTGAACGGCCGTCGCGAACGTGGCGAAGAGGCGCGCGGGGTCGCGATCATAGATGATCATCTTGAAATGATCCCGCCCGAAGGTTTCGATCCACGGCGTGAGCGCGGTCTCGAGATCCTGCGACGCCTTCCAGACGTCAACGAAGGCCGCGAAATCCGACGACCAGTTCCAAGCGGGCGACTTCACGACCTGCTTGTATTTCGAGATCGCCACCTCCCATTGCGGCCTGAAGCAATAGATCGTCACCGCACGGCGGGTGAGCTCATAATCCTTCAGGAGACCGGGGTCGCATACCGCTGGCTCGTTCATGCTTCGCAGGAAGACCTCGCTAGAGATCAGGCAGTTCCGTGCTCCGGAGGCGGTGACCTCGGCGCTGACGGCGTCGATCGCCCGCGACAGGGGCCCGCAGTTGCCGTGGTCCGCGCCGTGCTTCGAGGCGCGGCGCAGTGTATCCGCAAGATCGAGGTGGCCGGGCGGGATCCTCGGATTGATGCCGGCCTCTGGATAGCAGAACGAGCGTTTCGTGATCCAGTGGTCGCGGTTCACGCGAAACGCCCGCTGGATTGCCGTTGTGCCGGTCTTGTAGGCGCCGATATGAATGTAAGTGGTTATCTGATGTCACCTTCAACTTGTGTGCAACGGATTGATCCGACGGCGGTCCGGATGGTCACTCTGTGGAGTGGTCCGGTCTTAGCAAAGCATGAGGCGACTGTATACAGGCCGGGGGCGGTGCGTCGCGAAGCTGGTCGGTCGCCGGTATGGCTGCGATCTGACCCAGTCGGACGACGGGAAAACGATGCCTTGGACTGGCGGCGAAGGGGCGTTGAGCGGCCTGCTGTCAGCCCCACGTGCCCGGCAGCCAGGGCCGAATGCCCGCCCGGCGGGTGCTCGTGTCGCTTCCGGGCCGGAATCCGCGGAAAACGACGGTGCGGTGAATGGGGGGTGTTGATCCGCAGGAAAAACTATTTATTGTGAAGAATAATTTGGAATCGCGGCGTCAGGCGGTGCGGAGATTCGCCATCGGGCGGTCGCGGGTCGATGCATCGGTCCGCATGATGCGGCTGGACAGGGAGACAGAGAAGATGGCGTTCAAGACGGATATTGAGATTGCGCGCGAGGCGCAGAAGCGTCCGATCATGGAGATTGGAGAGAAGCTGGGGATCCCGGCGGAGCATCTTCTGCCGTATGGTCATGACA
>NZ_JAOVQO010000021.1:0-70700 GCF_025673475.1 Albidovulum salinarum
GGTGAACATCCCCTACCGCGGCTCCAAGGGCCCGCTCCATCTGCTGATCGACATCGAGCCGGTGAGCGCCACCGGTTCGAGCGAACCGGCGAGGGGGGATCAAGGTCGAGGGTGAAGGCGAGTGGCACGCTCGAAAGCACGGCGGTCTAAAACGGCGGGTTTGGCGCAAGATCCACCTCGGGATCGACGAACAAACGTTGGAAGTTCGGGCCGTCGAGATCACCGGGAGCCAGATCGGCGATGCGCCGGTGCTGCCAGATCTGCTCGACCAGATCCCGGCGGGCGAGGAGATCGGCAGCGTCACCGCAGACGGTGCCTATGATACCCGAAAATGCCACGAGGCCATCGCTGATCGTGGCGCCCATGCCGTCATCCCGCCGCGCAGGAACGCGAAGCCATGGAAGACGATCACTGCCGGCGCCGTGGCGCGCAACGAAGCGCTGCGGGCTTGCAAATACCTCGGCCGCGCTTTGTGGCGACGATGGAGCGGCTATCATCGCCGGAGCCGCGTCGAAACGAAGATGCATTGCCTGAAGCTTCTGGGCCACCGGCTCATCGCGCGGGATTTCGACCGCCAGGTCGCTGGGCTACCGCCCGCCCGCGCCGGAAAGCTTCGTTCCAATGGACCAGACGCCGATGATGCACCAACAATCAACACGGACCACTCGATGGGGGCAGTCCACGGGCACATGTCGCGAGATCGGGGCGGAGTCCGGCGCGCCGCTGATCCTGACACCATGCGAACGGTAAAGTCTCATCATCCGCGACAGGCCTTGCGGTGCGTGAACCAGTGTCAATCCCCGACTTTAGCGCGCAGCACCACCGTTATAACAGATGGTGCTGCGTCAGTAGCTTCGCCGTGATTTGCGGCATTCGGCCGATCACTCAGCGAACGGTCGGATGACCGGCTTCGACCCAGGCGGTAGTGCCGCCTTCGATCCAGTTCACGCGGCCGAAGCCTGCCTTGGCGAAGGCTGTGGCCGCACGCCGGGCCATGGGGCCGGCCATGCAGGTGGTCACCACATGCAGGCTCTTGTCCGCGAAGACTGGCGGCAGGTTCCCCGCCTCCACGTCCTCGACGGAGATCAACCGCGCGCCCGGGATCTTGCCCGTGGTGGCCGCGATCACGTCCGCAGGGCGCGGGTCTACAAACTCAACGCCTGCGCGCCCATGGTAACCTTTCGCTTCGGCAACGGTGATGGCTGTGGCGGTGGAATTCTCGACGGTGCCGGCGTTTGCACAGGAAGCCATGATCATTCTCCTTCTTACAGGGGTTCAGAAACTCAGCGTCGACGCGCCGTCGAGGATCTGCGCGTGCAGCGCGGGCGAACCCACCACCTGCACGCCGTCGATGAAGTCGCTTTCCTCGTAGCCGCGCACCTTCGCGCAAGGCGGACAGACGAGGATGCGGCCTCCACCGTTCTGGAAGTTCTCGATCAATTCCTTCATCGGCGGGTCGAAGGGGTTCATCCGCACATTGTCGGCGGCGCCCTTGCGGACCACGTCCACGGCCGAGCTGACCATGAACATGGTCACCTGCTGGCCCGAAGCGATCCCGGTGTTGGCGATCGTGAAGGCCACGGTGGCCCGCTCGTCATCGAGGCCACGGGATACGACGATTGCCAGTTTCTTTGCATTTTCCATCTCTCTTCTCCTTTGGTCAGATGGGTTGTCCGGACATCACCCGGTCCGGGTCGGGAACTCTCAGGCGGGCGCTCTCCGCCGCAATTCCCGCCGAGAAAGCAACGGCGATGCCATGCGAACTGCCAGGCTGGCGGCGCTGAACAACGGAACGACGGAGGAGGCGATCATTGTTTGGGCTGCATCGATCATGGTTTTGGTTCCATTTGCATACCGACTGGTTGGTTTGTAACAGGTCGCTCGGTATGCCGTCAACGAAAATTCCCAGATCGCCGCGAGATTCCTTCTAGAGATATGAAGATACTTCGGAATTATCATTACGAGAGTTTCTCCGATTTACCGAAGCGCCCTTGTAGGTTGACCAACTCTCAAGTATATACAGACCAGTCTGTATGGAGAGAGCTATGACCGCCAGGGCCGAAGCGACTCGCGAGCGCCTGCTCAAGGCTGCCAAGCAGCTTGTCATGTCCAAGGGCTTCGCGGGGATGTCGATCGATGACGTGCTAAGAGCGACCGACCTCACCAAGGGCGCCTTCTTTCACCACTTCAAGTCCAAGGCGGACCTCGCCGACCAGCTTATGCGTTGGTATGCGGAGAACGACATGAAGATGTTTCGCACTCTCCTCGCCGAAGCCGAGGCCGCCCATGATGACCCGCTCGACCAACTCCTGAAATTCTTGACGGATTTCGAAGCCTACCTTTGCGATCCTGAACACCCGCCGCGGGGCTGCATGTATGCGCTTTACACCTACGAGGACGATCACTTCGAAAACGCGGTGAAAGATTTCGTTGCCGAAACGCTCAGGACGTGGACGGCTATGTACATCCGCAAGTTCCAGGAGGTCATCGACCGCCATCCGCCGGCACGGCATGTCTCTGCAAAGCAGCTGGCCGAGATGTTTGTCGCTGTGATCGAGGGCGGCCTGATCCTCGAACGCGCCCACAAGAACCCAGGCATGGCTGCGCGCCAGTCCGAGCAGTTCCGCTCCTACCTGGAGCTTTTGTTTCCCAGCGCCCCGCGCGAAAGGGCCGCCTGAGTCCGGATGTCTTGTCCGCATAATCCTCTGTTTCCCAGCGTCCAGATCACGCGCTTGCTGTCCTTCACGCTCAGTGGATTTCTCACCACGTTCTTGGCACATTGCGATGCCGTCGAGGGAGGGCGGCAACTACTCCATCTGATAAAGTCCGCAGCCGGGTCCCAATCAGACGATCGAGCTTTGATACTTGAAGGGGTCGCGTTTCGTCATGGCCGGAGGCTACGAGGCCGCCCTGCCCGTCTTAACCAGATTTCTTCTGACAGCGCCGCGGGTGCCTATTCAGCCAGCTGACACCTATATTGTTGTAGAAATTGGCGGCAGGCGCGATGAATTCGGGGATCCCGCTGCCCAAGTCTTCGACGATGCTATCGAACAAAGAGTTCTATTGTGTGCCGGTCTGGAATCAGAAATATCTTTTCAAGTTGGTCGGCATACCTCTCAATTTCTCGGTTCCTGCTCTCAATTAGGCTCCGGTCGTTCGCTGCAAGCCAGTTAGAAACCCGCTTCGACGGGAACGTCACTTGGGCAACCGCCGATCGGTCGCAAAGATGAATGCGTAGCCGACTGATCGAAATACGGATAGCATTCTCTGCATCATAAAGACTCACTCTGGAAAGCGTTTTCATGCCTCTGGAGCCAGACAGAGTCCTATTGTCCGAAATCCTCGGCTCCTTGTCGCTTGCGACGGATCTGGCGGACGGTCAGCCTCAGGGCTCCGCTATGGGATCGGCGCTGATTGCAACGCGCGTCGGGCAAAGGATGGGCCTCGGCAGCGCTGAGCTGACGGAGCTCTACTGGTCGACTTTGTTGCGCTTTATGGGATGCACGGCGACGGCGCATGAAATCGCTCCGGCCGGGTTCGGCACCGAGCAGGGCGTCAACAATGCATTCACCCGTAGCGACCCTTACAATCTTGACGAGATGCGACGGGTACTCGATGCCAGCCTTCCCACGGACGTCGACCCGGCCGAACGACGGGCGCGGATCGAGGCACTCGCCCAATTGCGTGATGACGCCTACTATTTCGTCGGCCAGCATTGCAACCAGGCCAAGGCGCTGGCACAGCGGCTTCCGGTGCCAGAAGGGGTGTCGACGATCGTTTCGATGCGCCATTCGCGCTGGGATGGAATGGCGCCCTTGCATCCTTCGGGAAACGATCTTCCGTTGAACGCCCGGATCATGGAATTCGCCGTGGCGATGGAACTGCACCGGCGCGCCGGAGGACTTCGGACAATGGCAGAAGTTGCGGCGACACGGTCTGGCGGTCAGTTCGACCCCGACGTTGTCACAGCCTTCCTCGTATCGCCAGAGGAGATCGCCGCCGGATCGGGGCATGGGATCGATTTCGACCTCTTCAAGTCCGTCGAGCCGGGCGGACCGATTTCCATCGCCCAGAAGGACATCCGAACCGTGGCCGAAGCCTATGCCGATTTCATTGACATCAAGTCGACTTGGTATCTGGGCCATTCCCGGAAGGTGGCTGGCCTCGCCTATCGCGCGGCCTTGAATGCCGGGGCCGAGGAGGACGTTTGCGACGCGATTTTCAACGCCTCATTGCTGCACGATCTGGGCAAGTCGGCGATCCCGAACGGGATTCTTGAAAAGCCGACGCCGCTGACGCGCATGGAAGAGATGCAGTTGCGCTCGTTCTCATTCCATACCGAACAGATCCTGGCGACGTCCTCGGTCTTCGATCCGCTCAGGGAAATGGCTTGCTCGGTGGAGGAGCGTTGCGACGGATCAGGATACCACCGTCACATTCATCTATCCGAGCGAGGCGCTTCGCTGATCGCTGTCGCGAATTTATATGACGAACTGACCCGCGACCTCCCCATGCGGGAAGCGATGAGCCCCGGCGATGCGGCGGATGTCGTTCTCGCCGAGGCCTCGGCTGGGCGGTTTCCCAGGGACGCTACGCGGCATGTGCTCGAGAACGCGTCGCATGGGCGGACCTTAGGGGCGGCGGCGCTCCCGGACGGCCTGACCCCACGCGAGGCGGATGTGCTTCGGCACATCGCAAAGGGCCTGTCGATGAAGGAGATTGCGCAGACACTTTCGGTCTCGCCCAAGACCGTCGACAATCATACGCAGAACATCTACCGCAAGATCGGCGTAAAAAGCCGGGCGACCGCCGCGATCTACGCCATGCAGAGCGGAATCTTCTCCACATAGGGAATTACCCCTATGGTTCGGTGCCCGGCCCGCCCGGTACGATCTCCCCATCGGTAACCGGCTGGAAAGTATGGATTTCCGCCAGAAGCCAAGGGAGAGAGCAATGCTTGAGCATGTGGGACATCTGTCGGTCGAGGCCGCCCGCAAATTTGGCAGTCGCGAAGCACTGGTCTTCGAAGACCGAACCTTCAGCTTTGCCGAGCTTGAGGATTTGATCGGCCGCGCGGCGGCCGGACTGGAGGGCATCGGAGTGGGCATGGGTGACGTCGTATCGCTCTACGCGTCGAACTCATGGGAATGGGTGGTCAGCTACCACGCGGTGCAGCGGCTCGGCGCGGTCGTCAACCCGGTCAATGCGATGTTGACCCAGCCCGAGCTGGAATACGTGGCAAACGACTGCGCCGCGAAGGCGATCATCCTGTCATCCGATCATCATGACAGACTTGACGGGCTGAAGGCCCACACCGGCGTTTCGGCATTCGTGTCATTTGCCGCGAAACCGCCTAAAGGAGTGACTGGCTTCGGCGCGCTCATCAACTCGGGCCGTCCGGTGCCGACGCCAGCCAGCGTCCCGCCAGACGCACTTTCGACCATCGCCTACACGTCCGGAACAACCGGACATCCGAAGGGCGCGATGCAGCCGCATATGGCCGTGCTGCTGAACGCCAAGTCGATTTTCCTGATGCAGGGCCGGCACACGGACGACATAGGCTTCTCAGCTCTGCCGCTGCCGCATGTCTACGGCAACGTCCTGATGAACGGCATGTTCCTGACCGGCAGCAAATTGGTGCTGCATGCCCGTTACGAAGCGGAAAAGGCGCTGAAGGCCATCGAGAAGTACCGCATCACGATCTTCGATGGCGTGCCGACGATGTGGATGTTTCTCCTGAGCGCACCGTCGCTGCAGGCCAGCGACACCAGCTCGCTCCGCCTCGGCTGCACGGGGGGACAGACCATTCCGGTGTCGGTGCTCGAAAGGATCGACGCGGCCTTCGGCATCGAGATGCACGAGGTCTGGGGCATGACCGAGATCGCCGGCGCAGGCTCGTCTTCAGTTTCGGGCGGGCTTCACAAGCCAGGCTCGGCCGGCGTCGCCTTCCCCTATTGCGAGTTCAAGGTGGTCGATCCCGAGGACGTGACGCGAGAACTGCCACGCGGCGAGACCGGCGAACTGATGTTCCGAGGCCCCCTCGTGATGCAGGGCTACTGGGGAAACCAGGCCAAGACCGCCGAGACCATCGAGCCCGACGGCTGGCTGCATACCGGCGACCTCGGCTCCATCGACGAGGACGGGTGCATCTACGTGATCGATCGGCTCAAGGATCTGATCATCACCGGTGGCTTCAACGTCTACCCGGCGGAGATCGAGCGGGTGCTGGCGGCACATCCCTCGGTCGCCTTGGCCGCGGTGGGCCGGCAACCCGATCCCGTCAAGGGCGAGATTGCCAAGGCCTACGTGATCCTCAAGGACGGCGCAGAGGCTGATGCGGAAGCGCTGATGTACCATTGCCGCTCGAATCTCGCCGCCTACAAGTGTCCCCGCAAGATCCAGTTCGTCACGGATGTCCCGCGGACCAGCTCCGGCAAGATCATGCGACGCGAACTGGCCACAATCAATGACGAGCCCGAAGAGTTGGCGCTCGCAAGCTAACCTCCGGCGCAAATTGGGAGTACAAAGGCCGCCAAATCAAGAGGTGGCCTTTGGCATGGCTCCGATCGCTAACAGGCCGCAGAAATAGTTGGCGTGCTTGGAGGTTTTCCCTTCGAACGGACGGAGGCCGTGCGTGTCCATCCCATGCCGTCGCGTTTCCTGCGCATGCGACGCTGGTCTTCGGCTTCATTTTACCAGCAACCGGGGCAGCCTGGCGAGGTTATTGGCGGCCAAGACCCTCAGCGGCCTCACGCCTTACGAATACATCTGCAAGGTCTGGATTTCAGAGCCCGATCGATTCATCGTGGATCCGATCCACCAGATGCCGGGACTGAACACCTGGACTACCTTGGACGTGCGTCATTTGGGCATCCGCTGCGAAGGTGATGCCGCCACCCTGAACGACCCCTGTGTCAGCTCGTTTTCATGTGATGTTTCAATTATTTCAGTGCCGATGGTTCTGGCACGGACAGGCATTGGGGATGGACCGCGCCCCGGGCGCGGGCACCATCGGCCACTCCATGTTTCAAATACTCGAACGGAAATGCGGAGCTGAAGCAAATGAAACGAAGTACGTGCCCACGCGACATCAGTCAGAAAAGTCCGCTCCCTACAAAGGCTCCATTGAAATCCGTGAAGGAGCAAACAGATGAAAGCCGTTAACGACCTCTACCATTCGCTGACACGCATGCGGGAAGAACGGCGCAACTACCGCATGGTAAGCGACCTGCCGGCCCATATCGCAAACGACATCGGCCTCCGCGTCGATCACGATGCGCGCCGTGCCTATCGGCCCTGACGACGCCATTCCCTCCCGAGCCGCCATAATACCAGCGACGGAGCCTTTCGGGCTGGCGCGATTCAAGTGTTCACACATTACGGAAGATCAGCCCGTCTCTGATCGAAGATCGGCCGAACGGCGCGCCGCCGACGCCCGTCCCAGCTGGCCCGCCCGTCACGCCGCCGCCGGAAGGATCCGCTGATCGGCATCATCGAAATAGAACGCGGCGGCGGCATCGAAGCCGAGGCTGATCCGGCTGCCCACTTCGGTTGCGTTCTGCCCGAACAGGCGGACGGTCAGCGTCTCGCCCTGGTCTGTCCTGACGAGAAGGTTCGTGTCGCCGCCAAGCCGCTCGACATGCGTGACCTCTCCGCTCAACTGCCCATCGGCTCTGAGCGTCAGGTGTTCGGGCCGGATGCCGAGCGTCCTGCCGGCGGCGAGGCCGGACACGGAGCGGTCCAGGAAGTTCATCGAGGGCGATCCGAGAAAGCCCGCCACGAACCGGTTGGCCGGATTGTTGTAAAGCTCCATCGGGCTGCCGACCTGCTCGATCCGCCCGTCGCGAAGAACCACGATCTTGTCCGCGAGCGTCATCGCCTCGATCTGGTCGTGAGTCACGTAGATCATCGAGGCCGAGAGCGTCCGGTGCAGCGCGGCGATCTCGACCCGTGTGTTCATGCGGAGCGCGGCATCGAGGTTGGAGAGCGGTTCGTCGAACAGGAACAGCTTCGGATCCCGCACGATCGCCCGACCGATGGCAACCCGCTGACGTTGTCCGCCGGACAGTTCGGCCGGGCGGCGCGTCAGATACTGGTCGAGATCGAGCATCCGGCTGGCGCTGGTCACGCGCTCTTGGACGATGGATTTCGGCTGGCCCTCCTGCTTCAACCCGAGGGCCATGTTGTCCTTGACCGTCAGGTGCGGATAGAGCGCGTAGGATTGAAAGACCATCGCGATGCCGCGCTTCGCCGGCGGCACGGTATTGACCACCTCGTTGCCGATCGTGATCGTGCCGCTCGTCGCGTCCTCCAGCCCCGCGATCACCCGCAGGAGCGTGGACTTGCCACAGCCTGACGGGCCGACGAAGACGACGAACTCGCCCTCCTCAACAGTCAGGTTGATGTCCTTCAGGACATGAACCGATCCGAAGGACTTGTTGACGTTCTCGAGTTTCAGGGCGGTCATGAGCTTTCTCCCAGATGGACGGTTTGCCCGGTGCGAATGCTTTCATCGGCGGCCAGGCAGATACGCAGCGACTGCACCGCGTCATTCATGTGGCGGGTCAGGTCGGCATCGCTTCGGATTGCATCGACGATCCAGCGCTGTTCGGCGTCGCAGAGTTCCTGATGGCCGGGCTCTTCCGGCAGGGCGATCAGCCTGTCGCCTTCGCGGCGATGCACCAGGAGGCCCCCGACCTTGGTGTGTCCGTCAACATCGTCTGAGGCACCCCTGTCGCCATCCGTGATCGACACGGCGCCATTCGGGCTGACGATGTCCTTCACGAAAAACGCGGTCTCGGACATCATCGGACCCCAGCCCGCCTCGTACCAGCCAACCGAGCCGTCGGCGAAGATCACCTGAAACTGGCCATAATTGTACATTTCGGCGGGGATCTCTGCCGAAAGCCGTAGTCCCATCCCATGCACCCGAACCGGCGGCGCGTCGGTGACCTGGCACATCACGTCGACATAATGCACACCGCAATCGACGAGCGGAGACGTCGTTTGCATCAGAGCCTTGTGCGTCTCCCAGGTCGGGCCATCGGATTGCTGGTTGAGGTTCAGGCGGAACACGTAAGGCCCGCCGAGCGCGCGCGCCTCCGCAATAAGGCGCTGCCATCCCGGATGGTGCCGCAGGATGTAGCCGACGCCGAGTTTGCGTCCGTGCCGCCGGGCCGTCGCGACGACCCGTTCGGCCTCGGCCGCGCTGGTCGCGAGCGGCTTCTCGACGAAGACATGCGCCCCGGCCTCGATCGCCGCGACAGCATAATCGGCATGGCTGTCGGTATAGGTCGCGATGACCACGAGATCCGGCCTGGTCGCTGCCAGCGCGGTCCGGAAGTCCCGGTGCATCGGATAGCGTGCCAGCGCCGCGGGCAGGTCGACGGCCGAGCGGTTGACCAAAGCCACGATCTCCACGTCCGGGTTTGCATGGTGCGCCAGCGCATGGCTGCGCCCCATGTTTCCCAGCCCGGCGACCAGCACCCTCATTTGACCGCACCCGAGGTGATGCCGCGGATCAGCTGGCGCGAGAAGAACACATAAAGGATCATCACCGGCAGGATCGCCATCGACAGTGCCGACAGGACCGCGTTCCAATCGGTCACGAACTGGCCGATGAACACCTGGCTGCCGAGCGTCAACGTCTTGGTCTCTTCCGACGGGGCGAGGATCAATGGAAACCAGAGATCGTTCCAGATCGGGATCATGTTGAAGACCGCGACCGTGGCCAGCGCCGGGCGTACGAGCGGCAGGACCAGCCGGAAGAAGATCATGTACTCGCTGAGCCCGTCGATGCGCCCGGCATTCTTCAGATCGTCCGACACGCCCTTCATGAATGCCGACAGGATGAAGACGGCCAGCGGCAGGCCCTGCGCGGTATAGACGAGAATGAGCGCGGTCAGGGTGTTCACGAGGCCGGTCGCGACCATCATCTCGAGGATCGCGACGGTGCCGATCCGGATCGGAATCATGATGCCGAGCGCGAGGTAGAGCCCCATAAGTGTGTTGCCCCTGAACCGGTACTCCGCCAGCGCGAAGGCCGCCATGGCGCCGAACAGAAGCACCAGGAACAGCGAGACCACCGTCACGATCATCGAATTCTGGAAGTAGAGGAAGAAATCGCCCTGTTTGAGCACCGTCTCATAACCGATCATCGAGAAGCTCTCGGTGTTCGGCAGCGCCATCGGCTCGCGGAAAATCGCCTTGCGGGTCTTGAAGCTGTTGATCAGGATCACGAAAACCGGGAAGAGCGCGATCAAAGTGTAAAGGACAAGCGCCCCATGTGCCGCGATGGTCGTGCCGGGATTGCGTCGTGCCTTGTTCATGGTTCCACTCCTCAGAACTGGTAGTGGCGGAGACGGCGCTGTATGCCGAAAAGATAGATGCAGACGCCGGCCAGGATGATTGCGAACATGGCCGAGGCGATGGCCGAGCCCATATGCGGATCACCGAGCTGGAGCTGGAACCCGAAGAAGGTGCGGTACATGAATGTCCCCAGGATGTCGGTCGAGAAATCCGGACCGGCCAGCGCGCCCTGCGCGGCGTAGATCAGGTCGAAGGCGTTGAAGTTGCCGACGAAGGTCAGGATAGAGATGATGCCGATCGACGGCAGGATGAGCGGCAGCTTGATCTTCCAGAAAGCCGACAGACCGGTGATGCCATCGCATTCCCCAGCTTCGAGAATCTCCTCGGGGATCGACAGCAGCGCGGCGTAGATCAGCATCATCGGGATCCCGACGAACTGCCAGACCGAGACGAGGGCGAGCGTGGTCAGGGCGTATTCCTGCTTGCCGAGCCACGGCTGGTACAGGAACTTGAGCCCCACGGCATCGAGCATACCCGGCGCGATGCCCCAGATCGGCGACAGGATCAGTTTCCAGGCGAATCCGACGATCACGAAGGACAGGATCGTCGGGACGAAGATCGCTGAGCGGTAGAGCGCCGCGAAGCGAAGCCGGGGGCTGGAAAGGATCGCGGCGAGCGCGATGCCGATCGGATTCTGGACAGCCATATGGATGAGGAAGAACCAGAAGTTGTTGGCCAGCGCATTCCAGAATTGCTTCGACCAGACCGGGTCCAGGAACAGGGTGCGGAAGTTTCGCAAACCGACCCAGACGCGCTCGTGGTCGATCTCGGCGAAGAACGACAGGCGCAGCGTGTTGAACAGCGGGTAGATCATCACCGCTGTGTAGACGAGCACGGCGGGCGCCAGGAACACGGCGATGTGCCACCTGAACTTGGGCTTGGAAAGAGTCGCCATCTCGCGTCTCCTCGGTGCATTTCTGGGGATGATGAGTCCCCGGGCGGGGAGGATCGCCCGGGGCGCTGGTGTCGACCGCGCCTACTTCTGCGGCTCGTACCAGCTGGCAAGGCCGTCCTGCAGGCGCTGCGCGGCCGCTTCCGGAGCCTCGGCGCCCTTGATGACGGCAACCGACGCGTTCCAGGTCTCGTTCTCGAGGTTGGGTGTGCCGCGCGAAAGGATCTGGTAGGTCGACCGGATCGTGCTCGCGCATGCGTCGCGCCACGAGATCATCTCCTGCGCCAGCGGATCGCGGAGTTCGACCTCGGCGTTCGACAGCGGGAAGAAGCCCGGCAGCTCGTTCGCGAAGATACTGGCGAACTCGGACGAGGCCACCCAGTTCAGGAAGGTCTTCGCCGCTTCGGGATGGGTTGTTGCGGCGTTCATCCCGATACCGATGTCGGTGTGGTCGGAGATATAGCAGGCATCGCCCGCATTTGGCACCGGCGGCTTGAAGGCGCCCATCTCGAAATCGGCCTGCGCGTTGAATCCCGAAATTTCCCAAGATCCCGCCGGGTAGATCGCGGCGCGCCCCAGCGTGAAGATGTTCTGGCTGTCGGGATAGGTCTGCGCCTCGTAGCCGTCGCCGAGATAGGCGCTCCATTTCGCGAGCTGGCGGAAGGGGTCCACCCAGGGCTCGTCGGTCAGCTTCTGCTCACCTTCGATCAGCGCGAGGCGCCCTTGTTCGCCCTTCCAGTAGTTCGGGCCGATGTTGTTGTAGCCCATCGTGGCCGCTTCCCACTGGTCGTTGGTGCCCATCGCCATCGGGATATAGCTGCCGTCTTCCTTGATCTTGTCGAGGACGGCGAAGAACTCGTCCACGGTTGCCGGCACTTCGAGGCCAAGCTCGGCGAAGGCGTCCTTGTTGTAGATGAAGCCGTGAATCACCGAAGCCATGGGAACGCAGAAGGTATGCGCACCGTCATCGGTCGACCAGCCGGACTTGGCCACGTCCGAGAAACTGCCCATGCCTTCGAGATCGCTCAGGTCCGCGAGGTGACCGGCCTCGTAGAGCGCGAGCGAGGCGTCGAACGGACGGCAGGTGATGAGATCTCCCGCCGAGCCCGCGTCGAGCTTGGAGTTCAGCACCGCGTTGTACTCGGCCGGAGCCGAAGGCGTAAACTTCACCTTGATGCCGGGATGCGCGGCCTCGAAGGCCGGGATGATCTTGTCCTGCCAGATCGTCAGGTCGTCGTTGCGCCAGCTTTCGATGGTCAACTCGGCGTCCTGCGCCGTCGCAGACGTCGCGCCAAGCAGTGTGGTGATTAGCAAAGCGCCTTTGAGTGTCATGGATTTCACTTGTCTCTCCCTTGGTTGGAACTTCAGTTCGTGCTCGGATCACCCGGGGCCGTCGCCAGGCAGTCGCGAAGCCGCCCGCCCGCCCCGGCGAGGCGATTTCGCGCGTCGCCTTCGCCCACTCCCAACGCGATCAGGACCGCCAGCTTGGCGTCGTAGCGCGACACCTCGAGCGCGCGCACCGCAGCCTCCTCGGGCACTGCGGCGATCCGCGCCACGATACGCGCCGCCCGCTTGCGCAGCTTGATGTTGTCGGCAACAAGATTGACCATCATTCCGTCATGGACGTGACCCATCAGGATCCCCGCCTGGGTCGACATCATGTTGAGCGCGACCTTCTGCGCCGTGCCGGCACTCAGCCGTGTGGACCCCTCGATCACCTCCGCCGGAGTCGGAATCGCGATCGCCAAGTCCGCCAGCTCGAGAAGGCGGGCCGCCGACACGTTCGCAATCCCAATCACGGTATTTCCTTGCGCCACCGCCGCCTCTGCGAAGGCGACTGCGAAGGGCGTGGTTCCGCTGGCGCTGACAACGATGGCGACATCGCCCGGCGCCATGCCGCGCACTGCGGCGGTCGCTTCGCCGTCGTCGTCCTCGGTCGCGCCCGGCATGATGCCGTCGGCCGGAACCCCGCCCGCCATGCAGATGCGGATCTGCCGCGGATCGACACCGAACGTTCCGGGCAATTCGCAGGCATCGGCGAGCGCCATCAGGCCCGAACTGCCGGCCGCGACGTAGAAAACGGCCCTTCCCCGAGCGAGCGCCTCCGCCAGATGCCCAGCGGCCGCGTCGATCGCTGGCCGCGCCGGCGCCACCGCGGCGACCGCGGCCGCGTGGGAGGTGAGCATGGCGGACAGCGCATCGGCGCGCGGGAGCGCGTCGATGGGTCGGGCCGCTTTATCCTGCGATTCCCCTGGCGGCACAGTGATTCTCCCTTCGATTTCGAATTATGATACCTAATTAATACCTATTGTCTACCAATAAATGCCTTACCAGGCAGGAAGCGATAAAACTGCAAACCTTTCGGCCATAGCGACGCGGATTTGGGCTTTATTCCGGTATATAGGTATGCTATAGGTATCATATGGGTAGCATTGTTGAATACCATCTCTGTGCGATTGATGGCGGCGGCACCGGCTGCCGGGTGGCGATCGCACGCGCGGACGGCACCGTGGTGTCGCGCGCATCGGGCGGGCCGGCGAACTTCGCCACCGATGCCGCACGGACAGTCGATGTCGTGCGCGAAACGGTACTTGCGGCGTTGCGAGAGCTTGGGGGCGAGGCGCCCGACCCGCAGCGACTGATCGCCCATGCGGGCCTCGCCGGCATCATGAACGCGCAGGACGCGAGAGCGCTTGCGGCGCAGCTGCCCTATGCGCGCTGCGGCGTCAGCGACGACCGGCTTACCTCTGCCATCGGCGTGCTAGGTCTGCGAGACGGCGCCGTGCTCGCCATCGGCACCGGCGCATTCGTGGCGATCAAACGCGGCGGCGACGTGCGGTTCCTCGGCGGATGGGGGCTCCATGTCGGCGACCAGGCGTCCGGCGCCCGGCTCGGGCGCGAGCTCTTGGAACACACACTTCTGGCTTGGGACGGGCTGGCGCCCGAAAGCGGACTGACTCGCGCGATCCTCGCGCGCTTCGACGGCGCGCCGGCCGGCATCGTGGCCTTCGCTGGGTCGGCCCGTCCGGCGGATTATGCGCGGCTTGCCCCGCTCGTCGTGGATGCGGCCAAGGCCGGTGACGCCGTGGGCCGCATCCTGATGGATCGCGGGGCGGCATACCTGAACGGAGCCCTCGACTTCGCGCGGCTGTCCGGCGCCGACATCATCTGCCTGACAGGCGGCGTCGGCCCGCATTACGAGGCGTTTCTCGCCGCCACCCATCGCGAGCGTATCGGCCGGCCCGAGGGTTCGGCGCTGGACGGCGCGCTGCAGCTTGCCCGCCGAATACTCGAAGAAACGGAGACTCGAGCATGAACATTGCGGAATTCCTCGAGCCATCGGCCTGGTACCGGCCCGATGCGGGGCCGCGCTACGTGCAACTCCGGCGGCGGCTGAGCGACGGGGTCTCGCAGGGCGTTCTCGCGCCGGGCAGCCCGCTGCCACCGGAACGCGAGATCGCCGCGATCACGGATTTTTCGCGGGTGACGGTCCGCAAGGCGATCCAGGCGCTCGCCGACGAAGGAACGGTGATCCAGCGACAGGGCTCGGGATCCTACATTTCCTCGCAGCCCGAACGGATCGAGCAGAAGCTGTCGCGCCTGACCTCGTTCTCCGAGGACATGGCGCGGCGCGGCAAGAACTCAACCTCCCGCTGGTTGGAGCGCGGGCTCTTCATGCCCTCGCCCGACGAGATGACGGCGCTCGGCCTCTCGGCGGACGATTCCGTCGCGCGCCTCGTGCGTCTCCGTCTCGCGAACGGCGAGCCGATGGCGATCGAACGCGCATCGTTGCCGACCGATATCCTGCCCAATCCGCTGCTGGTCGAGACGTCGCTTTACGAAGTACTCGAACGCGCAGGCCATCGCCCGATACGCGCGCTGCAGAAGATCTCGGCCGTCAATCTGCGCGAGAGCGAAGCCGAGCTTCTCGCGGTGACGCCGAAGGATGCCGGACTGCGGATCGAGCGCACCTCGTATCTCGCCAACGGTCGCGTGGCCGAATTCACCCAATCGCTCTACCGCGGCGACGCCTACAACTTCGTGGCTGAGCTGCGCCTGTCAAAGGACTAGACCATGCCTTCCCAGACCCATATGCGCCGCGAAATCCTTGAAATACCCGCCGCCGTCGAGACCCTCCTCACCGAGGGGCAGCCAGGGATGAAATCGGCTGCGGCCGCCCTCGCCGACCGCGATCCGGCATTCATGATCTCGGTCGCGCGGGGATCCTCCGACCACGCCGCGACCTACTTCAAGTATGCCAGCGAGCTCGTGGCCGGCGTTCCGGTCGCATCGGTTGGCCCCTCGATCGCGTCGATCTATGAGCGACGCCTGAAGCTGGGGGGCAGTGCCTGCATCGCGATCTCGCAGTCGGGCAAGAGCCCCGACATCGTCAGCATGGCCGACATGGCCGGGCGGGAAGGCGCGCTGTCCTTCGCGTTGACCAACCATCCGGACAGCGACCTCGCGAGTGTCTGCGCACACACGCTGAATCTGCACGCAGGGGCCGAGTTGAGCGTCGCGGCCACGAAGACCTTCGTCACGTCGATCGTGTCGGCGATCTGGCTGCTGGCGGAGTGGCAGAAAGACGACGCCCTTCGGGCGGCAATCCGCAAACTCCCCGAAGTGCTTGCCAGCGCCGCCGCGGCGGACTGGGGGGCGCTCGGAGAGCAGATCGCATCGCACAAGTCCCTCTTCTGCCTCGGTCGCGGACCGGCGCTCGCCATCTCGAACGAGGCCGCGCTCAAGTTCAAGGAGACATGCCAGCTGCACGCGGAATCCTACTCGTCCGCGGAGGTGCTCCACGGGCCCGTTTCGATCGTGGACAGAGGGTTTCCCGTTATCGCCCTGACCGCCGCGGACGCCGCCGAGCGAGCGCTCGTCGAGGTGGCGGACGAAATCGCCGGCAAAGGTGCCATCGTCTTTGCGACCTCGGACAAAGCGGCGCGGGCGTCGCGCCTGCCGGCCGCCCGCACTTCCCACCCGCTCACCGATCCGATCTCGTTGATCGTGTCCTTCTACGCGATGGTCGAGCAGGTCGCGGTGTCGCGCGGCGTGAACCCGGACGAACCGCGACACCTCAGGAAAGTCACGGAGACGGTATGAGAAAGCGCGCGCTACGGGGCGCCAACATCTTCGACGGGACGACGCTTCACGCCGGCAAGTCGGTTCTGCTCGACGGCGCCATCGTCCGCGGAATCGTGTCCCCAGGAGAAATCCCGGCCGACTTCGATATCGTGGAACTGGATGGCGGCACGCTCCTGCCCGGGTTCGTGGACCTTCAGGTCAACGGCGGCGGCGGCGTGATGTTCAACGACGTCACGTCGCCAGACGGGGTGGCCGCCATCGCGGAAGCGCACGCGACGACGGGGACGCGCGCGCTCCTGCCCACCCTCATCACCGATACGCCCGCGAAAACCCGTGCCGCCGTCGATGCCGTGGCGGATGCGATCCGGCGCGGCGTTCCGGGCATCCTCGGCATCCATCTGGAGGGGCCCCACCTTTCGCTGGCGCGCAAGGGCGCGCACGACCCGTCGCTCATCCGCCCGATGGAGGAGGAGGACGCGGCGTTTCTTTGCGCGACCGCCGGACGCCTTCCGAACCTGATGGTCACGGTCGCGCCGGAAAATGTCACGACGGCGCAGATTGCCCGATTGACCGAGGCCGGCGTCATCGTTTCGCTCGGCCATACCGACTGCGATCTCGCTGCGGCCGAAGCTGCCTTTTCCGCCGGCGCACGCTGCGTCACGCATCTGTTCAACGCGATGAGCCAGATGGGCAATCGCGAGCCGGGACTCGTCGGCGCGACTCTCGCCACGCCGGGGATATCCGCGGGACTGATCGCGGACGGCATCCACGTTCACGCCGCCAGCATCCGTGTCGCGCTCTCGTCAAAACGACCGCCGGGAAGCATCTTCCTGGTGACCGACGCGATGTCGACGGTCGGTTCGGACATAGCCGAGTTCACGCTGAACGGGCGTCGCGTCATCCGGCGCGACGGTCGGCTGACTCTGGCTGATGGCACACTCGCGGGGGCGGATCTCGATTTTCCCACCGCGATCTCGGTTCTCGTCGAGCGGGTCGGCGTCACCGTCGGGACCGCCCTTGCGATGGCGACGTCGGCGCCGGCATCCGTTCTGCGGGACGCGCGAGGTTTCGGAGCGATCCGAAAAGATGCTCCTTGGAACGGGATCCATCTCGACGGGATGGGCCGATACCGCGATCTGGCATGGATCTGACGACGGCCGGATCGAATGTTGCCGGCGTCGGACGAACTGGTTGCCGCGAGCGCCGATCGCCCGGCGGAACCGGTTGCTTCCGTGCATTTCGTCATATCGCGCATATCGCAAAACTGGCGCCAACTCGCCGCCGGTCTCGTAAAGTTCGTTGATGGACCTGCCCTAGTTGCGCGGCCTCTGCACGGCATAAGGGACAGCGTCGCTGTCCTTGTGGAGACCAGTTCAAGTCCGTCTGACAACACCACTTCGCCCACCTGTTCCCGAACCGCTTCAGCGGCGGCCCATGCGCCTCGCAATATTCCCTCTGGTTCAACGGGCTGTCCCGCCAGCTCTCGATATATGCCGTCCGGAACGCCTACAGTTCATTGCGTTTTGTCACGCTCATCCGCAGCATCGACGCCTCCTTTGTCACAGACCTCGCCGTGAAAGGAAGACCCGCGCGCCTCGCGGACCGGCTTGCCCTCAGCGCCGCGGTCAAAGCTTGCGATCGCTGTATTGCAGCTCGGACAGCGTGCCCTCGCCGGCGGGCTCGAACCGATGGCGCCGCGCTGGCTCGATCGTGGCGCCGCCGTGACGAACTTGTCCCATCGTGCTTCCTTCCATTCCGACGAATGGATCGCACCATCAAACCGTGGGATCAAACACCTAGGACCGCTATGAAGAGGTCGCAATCAGGTTCGCCGCAGGCCTCTCCAGCGACCCTTCAAGGAAGTGTAGCCGAGACGATGCGCGGCGAGGACCAGCGCTGAAACGTGTCGAAGATGACAAACGGATTGTTCTCGCTAGAATGGCCCCAATTGCGTATTTCGATTTGGGGGCAGGATGCAGTTGATCTCTCGGAAAGATGTGTCTCGGATCATGGCGTCGAAGATCCGGCAGCACGGCCTTCCCATTGCAATGACAGTCATTCTTTGCACGCTGCAACCCGCCCAGGCTCAATCCACGCCGTCGGTCGTGCCGGCCGTTACAGCCGCCCCCGCCGAGGTGACGGCGGTCGCGCAAAGCGCCTCGTTCAATGGCCGCGTCGTGGCCGTGCAGAAAGTCGACATCCGTGCGCGCGTCAGCGGCTTCGTGAAAGAAATTGGCTTCTCGGAGGGCGGAACGGTCGAGGAAGGTTCGGTCCTCTACCGCATCGAGCCTGAGGAATACCAAGCGTCGCTCGCGCAGGCCGAAGCGGTGCTGGATAGCGCGCGGGCAAGCGAGCGGCTCGCGTTCATCGAACGTGACCGGCAGGAGGAACTGGTCGCGCGTCAGGTGTCCGCGCAGTCGCAGCTCGACCGGGCCACCGCCGAGGCGCAGCGGGCGACCGCCGAAGTCCAGAGAGCCGGCGCGCAGCGAGACCTGGCCGCGCTGAACCTGTCTTATACCGAGATAAATGCACCCTTCGCCGGTCGTGTCGGTCTGTCAGGTGTCGATGTCGGTGCGCTGATAGGTCCCGACACAGGTACACTCGTCCCACTCGTCCGAACCGACCCGATGAGCGTGCAGTTCCCGGTTCCGGAGCGCGATCTACTCGACCTGCGCGAGAGGGCGTCCGCGAGCGGCGAAAGCGAGGTTTTCTCGGTCGAGCTGATCTTGGGCAACGGGTCGGTCTATCCGGTGCCGGGCACCGTGGATTTCGCCGACGTGTCGGTCAGTCAGTCCACCGATACCGTGCTTATCCGTGCGAACTTTGCCAACACTGAAGGCGTCCTGCGGGACGGCGCTCTGGTGACGGTCACTGTTCGCGGTGCCGAACCGGAAATGGCGCTGACGGTACCGCAGCAGGCGGTGCTGCGCGACCTGACCGGCGCCTATGTGCTGGTCGTCGATGCCGAGTCCGTTGTCGAACAGCGCCGCATCGATGCCGGGGCGACGACTGCGGGACGAACGATTGTCGTCTCCGGGCTTGATGCCGGCGAGATGGTCATCACCGAAGGTGTGAACAAGGCCCGCCCCGGCGCCACCGTGGACACCGCGCCCGCAGGGGACAACTGAGCTATGATCTCCGACGTCTTTATTTCCCGCCCGCGGCTCGCGGCCGTCATTTCCATCGTGCTTTTCCTGGCTGGCCTGATCGCGATGCGGTCCATGCCGGTCGAACAGTTTCCCGACATCGTGCCGCCCCAGGTGTCGGTCACCGCGGTCTACCCCGGCGCCGGGGCCGCGGTGACAGAGCAGACCGTCGCCCAGGTGATCGAGGACAAGGTCATCGGCGTCGAAGACTCGATCTACATGAAGTCGACATCCGGCGCGGATGGAAGTTATTCGCTGAGTGTCACCTTCGCGGTCGGAACAGATCCCGACATCGCCACGGTCAACGTCCAGAACCGCGTGGCGCTGGCCGAACCCCTGCTGCCGCAGGAGGTGCGCCAGACCGGCGTCAAGGTCGCCAAGAAGTCGACCGCACTGCTTGTCGCTTTCGCGCTCTATTCGCCCGACGCATCGGTCGACGCGGCGACGCAGACCAACTTCGCCCGGATATACCTCCTGGACGCGCTGAAGCGTGTTCCGGGCATCGGTGACGCCAGCATCTTTTCTTCGAACGAATTCGCGATGCGGGTCATCCTTGACGCCAACCGTCTGACCGCGCTGGGGATGACGCCGTCCGACGTGTCGGCGGCGCTGAAGGCGCAGAACCTGCAAGCGGCGCTGGGCCGGATCGGCGCGCAGCCTATGGTTGACGACCCCGGCCTGCAACTCAATATCGAGACGCAGGGGCGGCTCTCCGATCCAGAGGAGTTCGCCCGCATCATCGTCCGGTCCAACCCCGATGGCTCGGTCGTGACGATTGGCGACGTCGCGGAGGTTCGGCTGGGCGAACGCAATTCCGACGTGCAGACCACGTTCAACGGCGCGCCCGCCACGCTGATCGGGCTCTACCTCGCGCCCGGCTCGAACTCCCTTGCCGCGGCCGAAGGCGCAAAACACGTCATGGAGGAGTTGAGCGCGACCTTCCCGCAGGGCGTGAGCTTTGAAGTCGTCGGCGACAACTCGGTCTTCGTCGAGGAGAGCATCGCGGAGGTCGAGCACACGCTGATCGAAGCCTTCGTGCTCGTGGTCATCGTGGTCTTCGTCTTCCTCGGCAGCCTGCGCGCGACGATTATTCCCATCGTTGCGGTCCCGGTCGCGCTCGTGGGCACCTTCGCGGCGCTGCAGGCGTTCGGCTTCACGATCAACACGATCTCGCTGCTGGCCATGGTTCTTGCGATCGGGATCGTGGTGGACGACGCCATTGTCGTGGTGGAGGCGGTGGAGGCCAAGATGGCCGCCAATCCGGGCATGTCCCCTACCGAAGCCGCGCGGGCCGCGATGGGCGAAATCACCGGCGCCATCGTCGCGATCACGCTCGTCCTTCTGTCGGTCTTCGTGCCCGTCGCGTTCATTCCGGGCATCTCGGGCCAGCTCTACCAGCAGTTCGCGGTGACCGTTTCGGTCTCCATGGTGATTTCTGCGATCAATGCGCTGACGCTGTCGCCCGCGCTTTGCGCCATCATCCTGTCGCCGCACCACGAGCCGAAGAAGGGCGTGATGGGCATGATTTCACGCGGGATCGACAAGGCGCGCGACGGTTACGGCCGCGTTGCAGGCGCCATCGCGCGGCGCGCCGTGCTTGGCGTCCTGCTTCTCGCCGGGGCCGTTGCCCTGACAGGGTTCCTGTTCAAGGTCGTTCCGACGGGTTTCCTGCCGGCGGAAGATCAGGGCTACTTCATGATCGAGACGCGCCTGCCGGATGCCGCCTCGGTCAACCGGACGGTCGAGGCGCAGCGTCAGGTCTACGAGATCGTCAAGGACCTTCCCGGTGTCCAGAGCGTGACGAGCCTTTCGGGCTTCTCGATCATCGACGGGCTGGCGAAATCCAACGCTGGCTTTACCCTGGTGACGATGGAACCCTTCGCCGAGCGCGAGGCGCTGACGAAATCCGTCTTCGCCGCGATCCGGCAGACTTTCATCAGTGGTACCGCGCTGAGGGAGGCGCAGGTCCTGCCCTTCAACCTGCCGCCGATCTCCGGCCTTGGAACCGGATCCGGCTTCGAGTTCCAGCTTCTGGACCGGCAGGGCCGCGACCCGGTGGAACTTGCCGAAACCGCGCGCGGGCTGACCGTCGCGGCGAACCAGAACGAAGGCTTGGGCGGGGTCAACACGACCTTCTCGACCTCGACGCCGCAGGTCTTCCTGAACATCGACCGCGACCGGCTCTATGCGCTCGGCGTCTCGCTTTCGGACGTGTTCGGCACGCTCCAATCGATCCTGGGCTCGGCCTATATCAACGACTTCAACCTGTTCGGGCGGGCCTGGCAGGTCCAGCTCACGGGGCGCGAGGTCGACCGCAGTTCCGTCGACAACATCGCGCGAATCCATGTCCGTTCGCGCAGTGGCGAGATGGTCGCCATGGGCGCGGTTGCGACACCGGAATTCACAGTCGGCCCATCGCTTCTTCAACGCTACAACAACACGCGATCCGCAACCGTCATGGGCAACCCGGCAGAGGGCAAGTCCTCGGGACAGGCGATCGCTTCGATGGAGGAGGTGGCGGCAACGACGCTGCCCGACGGCTACGGCTACGAATGGACGGGCACGGCGCTTCAGGAAAAGGAAGCCTCTGGCCAGACCGCCCAGATCCTGATGCTCGCGCTTCTGTTTGCTTATCTCTTCCTGGTGGCACTTTATGAAAGCTGGACGATACCGGTGCCGGTGATGCTGTCCGTCGCCTTCGGCGTGGCGGGCACAATGGGGTCAGTCTGGCTTGTCGGCCTGCCTTTCAACATCTACGCCCAGATCGGCCTTGTCGTTCTGGTCGCTCTGGCGGCCAAGAACGCCATCCTGATCGTGGAGTTTTCCAAGGCGCGGCGCGAGGAGGGGATGGCGGTGACAGATGCCGCCATCGAAGGGGCGAGGGAACGCTTCCGGGCGGTGATGATGACCAGCCTCGCATTCATCGCCGGACTCATCCCGCTGGTGACAGCGACAGGGGCTTCGATGATCTCGCGCCGGTCGGTCGGAACCGGCGTGGCGGGCGGGATGCTCGCTGCGGCTGTGGTTGGAATATTCGTGATTCCAGCGCTCTACGTGGTGTTCCAAAGCTTGCGGGAACGGATAGCGCGGTTGCGATCCAGCAAGGCCGCAGGGTGATCAACCTGGGCGAAAGGCGCAAGGGCCTGCGCTTGCGCCCTTCCATGTTCCGGCCAATTGATATTCGGTCTGCACGATCTTCCTTCGACAGGTCACCCCCGTTTGGCGCCCAAATACGCGGCCTCATGAATGCACGTCACCCCTGGCTTTCATGCCGACAACCGACGTGGAAGCTGGCCGAAGAAGGCCAGCGCCTGGTCCCTTGTCAGCTTCTTGCGCGGCCCGCGCGGCCCGAGACATCGGTCTCGTGAACCTGCAACACAGCTTCGCCAGATCGGGTCCAGCGTAAGCATCCGCCGCGCCGCCCGGCTTGGCGGATTAGAAGCCAGCCACGCATTTCGGGTAGCCAAATCCCCACCGCCAGGGCAAGTTGAGACAAGGCTGGCCACCGAAGCGAACCGCATTGTACATCGCCTCGGCGACCGCAAGGTAGGCGCGGTCGATCGTGTCCGGAGCAACATTGTACCGTTCGGCCAGTTCCTCGCGTCGCGTCTGCCCCTTGGCGATCACGCAGGCGCGCAGGGCCGCGTCGGCGCCTAGTCGCGCCTCGAAGCTTGCCTCGGCATCTGCCGCGCCGCCGGCATCGTGGTAGGCGCGGTCGTGAATGACGCAACAGTCCTCCCACGGCGGAGCGTCGTCGTGCATGTCGGCGAAGTCCGGAAAGAGGTCCGCCACCACCCGCCACGATGTCGAAAGGCCGCCGCTGCAGCCGTCGGATTCGAAGGGTGCGAGGTTCGCGCCGCGGATTTTCGCCATGAGCGAACGATGCGCCGGAAGTTCGAGCGCGCGCAGAAAGGTGGATGGCTCGTCCTGGGCAGCGACAGGTAAGGCCAACAGCGCGACGGCCAATGCTGTCGCCCTCATTGCTCCACCACCTCGTTGGCGAGGCGGTCGACAGTCACGCCGAAGCTGTCGCTGATCCAGAGCGCCAGCCTGGCAATCGTTGGCAACGCGTTCCTTTCGACGATGACGCGCCGCGCGAGTTCCGGTTCGTCCGTGATGAGCCCGCCGACGCCCATGGAAATCATCCGCGACATCGTGGCGGCATCGTTCACGGTCCATGCATATACGTCCTTGCCCGCGCTCTCAGCCCTCCGGACCAGGTATGGCGAGACCATTGTCAGGCTCACGGCCAGGAAATCGCCGTCGAGACCGGAAAGGTCGCCGATGGCGGTCGCAGCGAGGACGCCGGTCCGCCATTCCGGGCGCAGAGCCCGCATCTTCTGCACTGCGGGGTATTTGAGCGACATGGTCGCGATGCTGTCGGCCATGCCGGTTTCCTCGACCACCGCGATCACACGGTTCTCGAGGTCGACGTCATACCCGTAATACTTGAGCTCGATGATGACGCGCGAGCGACCCTTCGCTGCCAGAAGAACGTCGCGCAGCAGAGGCGTGCGTTCGTCTGAGTAGGCCGGGTCGAACCAGCTGCCGATGTCGATCCGATCCAGATCCCTTAGCGTCGCGTCCCATACTTTGAGCGGATTGCCGGCGGACTTCATGAAATCGCTGTCATGGGCGACGACGACTTCGCCGTCAGCGCTTTCCTGGACGTCGATCTCCACCCAGTCCGCGCCATCCTCGATCGCTTTCCGGACCGAGGCCATGCTGTTTTCCGGCCGTGAGGCCGCCGCCCCTCGATGGCCGATGACGACGACGTCTGCATCGGCCTTGATGCGTTCGGAAAAAGCTACAACAGTTCCGATGCTTCCAAGGGAAAGGACGCCGATAGTGGCGAAGCCGCCCACCATCAATGCCGCCGATCGCCCGGTTCCGCTCGAGGGGCCATTCTCACCCCGGTCGAAGGCCCGGCCGTCGCTGACGCGACGGTAGAGATCGAACAGGAGCTTGGCCAGCGCCCCGTTCGACCACGCGCTCAGCGTAGTGGTAGCGGCAAGCGATGCCGCGAGAAAGACCAGGACAGCGATCGCCGCCGAGGCAAGGCTCTGGCGGCCGAGGGCCGGTGCGTAAGCAAGCGCGAATGCCGTCGCAGCCGATATCGCCGCGCCCGCCGTCAAGCGCACGGCAAGCCAAAGCACGAGTATCTTGATCAGCTTGATCCGCCGCCCCTTCATCAAGGCGCGGCTCTCGCGGAACGCCGCGTTCGTTCCGCTCCTTTCGAAAAGCACCCTCTGCAGCACCAGCGCCCACCCGGTCAGGCGGTCGAGCAGCACCAATGTCAATGCCGCCAAGACCAGCGCAATGAGCCCCACTGCCGTCAGGAACTCGGGCGGCCGGTAGGTCAGGTAATAGTTGATGTCGTAGGTGGAAAGCCATCTAACGTAGAGCACACCGCAGACGGCGAGAAACGGCATGGCCATCGCGACGATCCGAAGCAACAGCCCTGCGGCAACAGCCAAGAGTACAGGTGCGGAGCGGACCGCGAACGCGACACCGGCGCTCAGCGCCGCCGCCGGCCGCCGATCGCCGCTTCGGATCGTGGCCGTCATCACCGCGACGTCGAGTGTCATCGCGGCGATGACGGCGCTTCCGATCAGAAGCGCCCCGACCGCTCCGGCAGGGGTGAAGATAAACCTGGCAATGTCTTGATCGGTCAGCGCTGTTTGATCCGAGAACTTCAGCGTGAGCGCCAAGAGCACCCCGATCAGCGGCAGGACAATCGCGGCCGACACAAGACGCAGGGCGATATGGGTCAGAAGAAACGGAGCCAAGAACCTAAACGCCTGGCGATAGCTTTCCGCGACATCTCCCATCACGCGCCCCCTTCCGTGAGATATCCAGCAATGATAGCCGTCGCGAACACCGGTCGCCACTCGGACTGTGTCCCAAGCAAGCAGCGCAATGGCCTTAGAAACGCGACCGCGCTTCCATCATCCCCATTCGCAGGAATGGTCGCCTCCGGAAGGAGGACTGACCTGCCGTAAAGGCGCGCAACGACATCCTGCGCGCTACCCGACGCGTTAGGCGAGCGGTCTGGAAGCGGTGGGCCGGTCACCACAAGCCAAGTCGGATCGAGGCGAAGATGCGTGGTCTCAAATCCTTCGGCGAGAGGATCGCATCACGATATCCCGACCGCCAGACCGCCGAACTCCACATCCGCATTACCCTCATGAACCGCTTCAACGCACTCGGCACTGCCGAGGTCGAACGAGTAGCCTAAGGTCTCGGGGAAGGGGTGCGGCTCATCCCGACGACGCGTTCTGCAACAATGTCTCCGCAAGCAGATCGATGGAACCTTCGTCTAGGCCACGACCGTGGGCGGAATGGCGCAGCAGTCTATCGAGGCGTCAAGCCCGGTAGGCAGGTAAACCGTTCTTCGTTCCTGACATTTTCGGCAGCCAGCCAGCATATTATGTGCGTCCGTTGGGCGCCGGGCCACCTTTGCCGCTGCGTGCGTACGTTTTCAGCCAATCGAACACGATGCTGGCGGCACGGCCGGCGGGCGGCGGATCCGGGCGCGTCAGGAAATACTGGAACGGAGCGGGGAGTGCTTGACGGAAGAGCGCGACGAGCCGTCCCTCGGAAAGCAGGCCCTCGATCAGGGGCAGCGTGCCGAGCGCGATCCCGTGGCCGCGTGTGCAAGCCTCGATCATCAATGCCGGATCATCGAAGACCCATTCGCTCGGAGTACCCGCAAGGTCCACTCCCGCCCGCTCGCACCACCCCCGCCACATGTCCGTGGTGCCTTCGTGCAGGATACGATGCTGCCGGAGAAGCTCCTCCGGCTCCGCGTCGCCGGCCCCCGCGATCAACGCCGGGCTCGCGACCGGCATCTGGGTCGCCGACATGAGCGTCACGCCATCGCAACCTGTCGGCATGCGCTCGCCCCAAACGACTGCGATGTCGACCTCGCGGAGCAGTTCCGGCCGGTCTACCGTCACGTTCAGGATCCTAAACGCGACGTCGGGATTCGCCCAGGCGAACCGATCGAGCCGCGGCAGGAGCCAATGCGCGCAGAAAAGCGGCGGCGCCGCGATTGTCACGGTGCCGGCGACATCCCGGCCCTCGCTTTCCCAGCCGAGGCCGGAGAGATCGGCAAACGCGCTTTGCGCGACCGCGAAGACCCGTTGTCCGTGCCGGGTTAGCACCAGGCCGGAACGGGTTCGCCGGAACAGTGCCGTGCCGAAATAGGTTTCGAGCGCCTTGACCTCGTGGCTGACCGCGCTCTGGGTGAGCGACAGTTCCCGCCCGGCCGCCGAGATGCTGCCCAGCCGCGCGGCGGCCTCGAACGCGCGTAGCGGATAAAGCGGAGGAAGGCGACGGGTCAATCAGATCCCCCATGAATCAGGTTCATGCCCAACATGAGCATTATCCGTTATCCGCCGGCCGGGGAAGGCTCCTAACCTGCCGCCGTGAAGCGAATGCGGAGTAGGATCGTGCAGGACAGGGCGGAGGTTCTCATCATCGGCGGCGGCGCGGTCGGCTGCTCCATCGCCTTTCACCTGACGCGGAAGGGCTGCCGCGACGTCGTCCTGTGCGAGAAGCACGAACTCGCCTCAGGTGCGACGGCCTTCGCGGCGGGTCATGTCATCCTCTACGCGCTCAACCCCACCATCAGCCGGCTCAATCGGTACAGCGTCGATCTCTACGGCCGGCTCGAGGCCGAGACCGGCATGTCACCGGGCTTCCATGCCTGCGGCAACCTTCGGATCGCCACCCATTCCCGCCGGCTCGACGAGTTCAGGCGTTACTTGGGTGTGGCGGAGGCCACTGGTGCCGAGGCCCGCCTGCTGACGCCGGAGGAGATCGGCACGCTCTGGCCGCTCATGTCGACCGACGGTGTTCTCGGCGGGCTCTACAATCCGCAGGACGGCCACATCGCCCCGGCCGACCTGACGCAGAGTCTCGCCGCCGGGGCACGTCAGGGCGGTGCCCGGATCCAGCGCGGCTGCGAGGTGACGGCGCTGTCGCGGATGGCGGGCGGCTTCTGGCGGGTGGAGACCTCGCGGGGCACGATCATCGCCCGCCATGTCGTGGCGGCCTCGGGCAACCATGCCCAGAGCGTCGCCGGGATGCTGGGGCTGACAGCGCAATGCGTGCCGGTGCGGCACCAGTACTTCGTCACCGAGCCTTTGACGGAGCTTGCCGAACGGCGGCGCGCGGGTCTGCCGGAGATGCCGGTGATGCGCGACCCCGAGGATGTCTTCTACTGCCGGCAGGAGGGCGACGCGCTTCTGGTCGGCGCCTATGACGGACGCGGCGAGGCCCGGTTCGTCTCGGAGCCGCCTGCCGGCATGGCCGAGCCCTTCCCGGACGAGATGGAAAAGCTCCTGCCCTACCTCGAACGCGCGGTGGAACGGGTCCCGATGCTCGGCACGGCGGGCGTTCGCCGTGTCGTCAACTACGCGATGCCCTACACGCCCGACGACCTGCCGACGGTCGGCCCGGCCTTCGGGACGAGGAACCTCTGGCTGGCGGAAGGCAATCCCTTCGGCATCACGCTCGCCGGGGGCATCGGCTGGCAGATGGCGGAGTGGATCCTCGAAGGCGCGCCGTCGGTCGACATGGCTTGCTGCGACACCCGCCGCTTCGGCGAATGGGCGACGCGCGAATGGTCCGCGCGCAAGGTCGAGGAGGCCTATGAGCACACCTATCTCCTGCCGAAGCCCGGCGAGGAGCTGCCGGCGGCGCGCGATTTGCGCACCTCGCCGATCCACGACCTCCTTGCCGCGCGCGGGGCGCGGTTCGGCGCCGTCGCCGGATGGGAGCGGCCGAACTGGTTCGCGCCGGAGGGCGCCGTCGACGAGCCTTCCTTCTACCGTCCGAACTGGCACAGCGCGGTCGGCGCAGAGTGCCGGGCCGCGACAGCCGGCGTGGCGCTGGCCGATGTCAGCCACGGCGCGGCAATCCGAGTGTCCGGCGCCGGGGCGGCGGCGCTTCTCGGCCGGGTTCTGTCTGTCGCTCCGCCCGCGCCCGGCAAGGCGTCATCGGGCTATTTGCTGGCTCCCAATGGCGGTATCGAGGCGGAGGTCGCGGTTGCCCGCGATGGCGATGAAGGCTTCGTCCTGACCGCGACCGCGGTGGCGGAGCGCCGGGTTCTCGACGCTCTTCACCGGTCCGCGCCATCCGGGAACGACCTGTGGATCGAAAACCTGACTGCCGCAGAGGGGGCGCTGCTCCTGTTGGGACCGGCGGCGCGGCAACATTTGCAGAAGGCAACGTCGGCGGCATTGGACGACGAGGCGTTTCCGCGCGGTGCCGTGCGAACGATCACCATCGGCCATGCGCCAGTCCGCGTCCATCACGCGGATCCATTCGGGCGGTCCGGTTACCGGCTCCACGTCCGCGCGGACATGCTGCGCCACGTCTTCCTTGCTCTCGAAGAGGGCGCGGCGCTGATCGGGGCGCGGGCGCTCGAGTCGCTCCGGCTGGAGGCCGCGGAAGCCGCCTGGCCGGAAGAACTGAATGTCGAGGTGACGCCCGCGATGGCCGAGGGCGCCCCCGGCACGACACGACAGCTCATCCATCTGCAGATCGAGGGCGCGGACACGATGCCGCACGGGACGGAGCCGGTTCGCGACGAGACCGGGCACATCGTCGGCCGCACGACCTCGGGCGGATGGGGGCACCTCGGGAACAAGGCACTGGCCTTCGCGCTGCTCGATCCCTGGGCGGGCGGGCTCGAAGTCCGCGTCATGGGTGCCTGGCATCCGGCGGCACCGACGAAGGGAACCGCCGGGACGGAAGATGAGATCATGGAAAGGACACTGGCATGAGCGCAGCGATGAAGGACTACTGGCGCAACTATATCGGCGGCAAATGGGTCGACGGATCGGATGGCGGGCGGATCTTGCTCCTGAACCCCGCGACGGGGCGGCCGCTCTCGGAAGTGGCGCGGGCGACCGCGGCCGATGTCGACAGCGCCGTCGCCGCCGCGCGCCGCTGCGTGGCCTCGCGCGCGCTCGTCGACATGCGGCCGATGGCGCGTGGCCGCATGGTGGCCGAGATCGGCCGCAAGCTGCGCGAAAGGTCTGAGGAAATTGCCACGCTGATCTCGCTCGACGCGGGCAAGCGCATCTCGGAGGCGCGGGGCGAGGTCGAGGGCTCGGCCAAGTATTTCGAGTATTACGGCGGGCTCGCGGCACAGATCGAGGGAAGATACATCCCGCTCGGAGACGGCTATGTCGACTATGTGGTCCCATGCCCTTACGGCGTCAGCGCCCACATCATTCCGTGGAACTTCCCGCTGAACATGATCGCGCGCTCTCTGTCGGCTGCACTCGCGGCGGGCAATGCCTGCGTCGTGAAGCTGCCCGAACTCGACCCGACGGCGGGCTATGTGCTCGCCGAACTAGCCGAGGAGGTCGGCCTGCCCGAAGGTGCCGTCAACCTGATCTGCGGCTACGGCCACGAGGCGGGGGCGGCGCTTGCCAGCCATTCCGGCATCGACCAGATCGTCTTCACCGGCTCCGTCGTCACCGGTCGCAAGGTCGCTCATGCCGCCGCCGAAAACCTGATCCCGGCGGTGCTGGAGCTTGGCGGCAAGACGCCGGGCATCGTTTATGCCGATGCCGACATGGACAATGTGGTGGCCCAGACCCAGGCGGGCATCTTCTTCAACACTGGCCAGTGCTGCGATACCATGTCCCGTCTCGTCGTCCATGAAAGTGTCTACGACGTGACGGTGGAGCGGCTCGCCGCGATGGCGAGCGGCCTGACCATCGGCGCCGGGATCGAGGATCCCGACATCACGCCGCTCATTTCGGCCGAGCAACTCGCCAAGGTCGACAACTACGCCCAGATCGGCGTGCATCAGGGCGCGCGGGCGGTGGCCGGCGGCGGCAAGCTCGATCGCGAGGGCAACTTCATGGCGCCGACGATCCTGGCCGACGTGTCGCCGGACGACCGCGTGAACAAGGAGGAGATCTTCGGCCCGGTCCTCTCCGTCCTGAAGTTCTCCGACCCGCGCGAGGCGCTCGAGATCGCCAACGGCACCGAATACGGGCTCGCGGCGGTTGTCTTCACCAACGACCTCGACCGCGCGATCTGGACGACCGAGCGGCTCGATGCCGGGCAGGTGCATGTCAACGAATGGGGTGTCGGCGGTGTCGAAACCCCGTTCGGCGGCTTCAAGAAATCCGGTATCGGCCGCGAGAAGGGCGTCGAGGCACTGGCGAGTTATTACCAGTCGAAGAACGTTGGCATGAAGCGCCTGCAGTCGTTCTGAACACCCCGCCGGGCGCCCAAGGCGCCCGGTTCCTCCCGCGGATCAAGCGTTTCCGCAGCCCGGTCCGGTATCGTCGCGGCCGCCTCAGGTACCACGTGCGGCCGGCCCGGCGTGGCTGTGCTCGTTGGCGACATCGGCGACCAGCCAGTCCGTGAACGCCCGGATCTTGCGGTCGCGTTCGCGGTCCGCCCGGTAGAGAACGGCCCATTCGCCGCGCGACCGCGCCACCAGATCGACCGGCAGCACGAGTTCGCGCCGCCTGAGTTCCTCTTCCGCGAAGGGGCCGTTGAGCATCGCGACCCCGGCCCCGGTGATCGCCATCTCGAGCGCCAGCGCATAGGTGTCGACCTTCGTGTAGCGCAGCGCAGGCACGTTCTCGACGCCCGCCGCGCGGAACCAGTCGCGCCAATCGTTGGGCGCCGAGGAAACCTCGATCAGCGGCAGGCCGAAGAGGTCAGCAGGCGTGACGACCGGGCTCAGGTCACCGAGGATCGACGGGCTGCAGACCGGGTAGAGCGTACCTTCGAAAAGCGTTCGCGCGCGCAAGCTCCCCGGCAAATCGCGGTCGAGATACATGATGGCGACATCGGTGTTCGTCTCGTCGAACCACCATTCTGTCCGCCGCGTGTTGAGTGAGAAGTTGATCTCGGGATGGGCGGCATGGAACCGCGACAGGCGCGGCGACAGCCAGCGGATCGCCACGGTAATGTAGGTCTCGATCCTGAGATCGGCGTCCGGGCCGTGCCGCCTTATGATCCCGGCCCCGGTCACCAGTGTCTCCAGCGCCTGCCGCGCGTAGTCGTAGAAGACCCGCCCCTCCTCGGTCAGCGCCACCGTGCGCCCCTCGCGCAGGAAGAGCGCGCAGCCGAGATCGTCCTCGAGCTGGCGGACCTGATGGCTGATTGCGACATGTGTCACGTTGAGCTCATCCGCGGCCTTGCGGAAGCTCAGGAGCCGCGCCGCCGCCTCGAAGCCCTTCAGCGCATTGAGCGGTGGCAACGACCGGAAAGACAGCCGTCCAGTCAACTCCCGAGCCCCCCTTGAGCGGCCCGCGAATGCGGGCACCAGGACCGGTAACCTGTGCTTACCGATCGCCTAAAAACTATCAATTGTTTGGAACTGCGCCAGCCACACAATGCGGATGCGACACGAAACCACAGCGGGAAAGGGCGCCGCGATGAACCAGATGCAGGCGACGAGTTCAAGACGCGGCGGGCGCGAGGCGCGAAAGGCGCTACGGGCGGCACCGGGCGGACCGGACCATCGGCCGGTGCGCGGCGGGATGGAGAACCCGCGCCATTTCCGCCCGCTGAGCGAGACCGACATGGCGCGGATCCACGAGGCCGCGCTCGACGTGCTCGAAACCGTCGGGATCGGCGACTGCCTGCCCTCGACGGTCGATTATCTGACCCGGCTCGGCTGCATCTACCGCGACGGCCGCATCACCTTCCCCCGCGCCCTGGTCGAGGATTACATCCCTCGCATCAATCGCGACTTTCTGCTCGCCGGGCGTGATCCCCGGCACGACATGCACATGCAGGGCAGCCGCTTTTACTGTGGTACCGCCGGTGCGACGGTGAACATGGTCAACCCGCGCACCGGCGCCTATCGCGGCACCACGCTCAACGATCTTTACGACTGCTCGCGCCTCGTCGACACGCTCGACAACATCCACTTCTTCCAGCGCACCGTGGTCCCGCGCGAGATCGAAGACTTCTTCGAGATGGATTTCAACACCTGCTACGCGAGCCTCGCGGGTACCCAAAAGCATGTCGGCACCAGCTGGGGCGGCGTGCGCCAGCTCGAAGCCTCGCTCGAGGTGATGCATCTGCTCGCGGGCGGCGAGAAGCAGTGGCGCGAGCGCCCCTTCGTCTCGATGTCCTGCTGCTTCACCGTCTCGCCGCTGAAATGGGCGGCCGACAGCTGCCTGTGCCTCGAGACCGGCGCGAAGGCGGGAATGCCGATCATGCTCGTCTCGCTCGGCCAGGCCGGTGCCACCGGCCCCGCCGCGCTCGCCGGCAACGTCGTGATGACCCTCGCCGAACTGCTTGCCGGCATGATCTATGTCGATGCGGTCGCGCCGGGCAATCCGGTGATCCTCGGCTTCTGGCCCTTCGTGTCGGACCTCAGGACCGGGGCGATGTGTTGCGGCAGCGGCGAACAGGCGCTCCTGACATCTGCCTGCGGCCAGATGAGCCGGTACTACGGGCTGATCTCCGGGATCCCCTCGGGCATCGCAGACAGCAAGATGCCGGATGCGCAATCGGGCTACGAGAAGGCCATCAACCATGTCGTCACTGCCAATTCCGGCGCCAACCTGATGTACGAGGCGGGCGGCATGGTCGCCTCGCTCATGGGCTTCTCGCTCGAAAGCCTCGCGATGGACAACGACTCGGTCGGCGCGGCCCTGCGCACGGTGCGCGGCATCGACGTGAACGAGGACACCGTCTCGGTCGATGTCATCCGCGAGGTCTGCATGGGCGGCCCCGGCCACTTCCTCGCGCATGGCCAGACCATGAGCCTGATGGAGCGCGACTACGTCTACCCGAAGCTTGGCGACCGCATGAGCCCGAGCGAATGGGCCGAGAAGGGAAACCGAACCGCGCTCGACCGCGCCATCGACTATGTCGATTCGACGCTCGGCGCGCATTACCCGGAGTATGTTCCGCGTGCGATCGATGAACAGATCCGCGCGAAATACCCGGTCCGCTTGCCGCGCGAACGGATGCGCCCGAACGCGGACTGGCCGCGCAACCGGGGTTGAGCGGCGAGCCGGCACCGGCCGCGGTCAGTCCGCGGCCGGTCAGGCGGCCAGATGGATATTGAGTTCGGCGCCGAACTGAGCCTCCCCCAATCGAAATGGTCCGCCGTTAAGTTTAGGAAACGGAGGATCGAGATGGCTACGAAGCGACGCACAGTGCGCTGAATGACCGCCCGCCGGCCCCCGAAGCCATCGTCCCGATGAACCAGAGGCCGATCATGCACCAACACTCAAACCGGACCACTCAGGCGGGGCTGGTCAGATGAAGCTCGAAAGTCAGGCTTGGACATGATCCGCCGATCGCCATGCCGGCCCGCGGCGTCTGAAGGGCCGCAAATCGAGATCTGAACCTGGTTCGCACTTGATCACACGCCAATGAAGGCAAAAGGTACTTGCGTCACGGGCGACAACCAAAGAAGCGACTGCACAAGTGCGGCGGCTCTTCCGAGCAGCTTTCCCGATGCGGAATGGCTTCTGGCCGACAGGGGATAGGACGCTAACTGCTTCCGGGAGGCCCTGACAAACAAGGGTATCAAACCCTGTATCCCCGGAGGAAGTCTCGGGGAAAGTGCGTCAACAACAGCAAGCGCCTGTACAGACGTCGCAACCGGATCGAGATCATGTTCGGCCGCCTCAAGGAGTGGACGCGCGCGGCGACACGCTACGACGGATGCCCGAAGGTCTTTCTGTCCGCCGTCGTTTTCGCCGCAACCACCTTGTTCCGGCTATGACCAAGAACCAGCCCGGCCCTAGCATCCAGCGCAATGGTTGAACAACAGAAGCAAGGCCTCCCGCCGACAAATACGAAGGCGCACGAAGATCATGGGCCGCATCAGATCCCCGGTCAACTGCGGCTCGTACTATCCGTCCAAGGTCAGTTTGCCGATCTGTCCCGCCCGAAGCGTCAACGCCTGTCCGCAGGATTCGGCCGCCGCGTTGACCGCTCGACCTTAGGCATCATCAGCAAGCCCGGCCGGACAAGCCCGCCATAATACCCTCGGCGAACGCGTGTCACCGGCACCTCCGCCACCGGGGGCGAGCGTCAAAACACAAGATGTTGCTTCTTCCGCATCATGGCGCCACACATGACGCCGTCGGAGGGCGTGTCCGAGCCGCTGGCAAGAGCTAATTGACGGTCTCGGCAATCTGAAGCAGGCCGATCGGCGGGTATAGTTTGAGCTGCTTTGCCATTCCGAGATTGATGGTCACCGCGAAGTTGGTCATCCGGGCGACCGGAAGGTCTCCGGGCGTAACCCCCTCGACCAGGATGCGTTCGGCCTGCGCCCCCGCCAGACGGCCCACTTCGTAGTAGCGGGATGCCACGGACACCAGCGCGTCGCCGCTGACGACCATCGCTTCGTAGGGGCTGAGCACGGGAAGCGCCTGTTCGAGTGCGGCCTTGCGCAGTAGGGCTGAATTGTCGCGCAGGAAAGACGAGCTGCCGACATGGACGAAATCGACGCCCGCGGCCTTCAACTCTGCCATCTTCGGAGCGAGGTCTTCGGCCATCGGCGCGCTGTCGGCCCCCGCTGCGATTTCGAGCGCGGTGAACCCGATCCCCAGTTCCCGGGTCAGCGCCTCCAGTTCGTCGCGCTTGAGGACCGAGTTTTTCTCGTCGGTGTTGTAGAGCAATCCGAGGTGGTCGAAATCCGGCAGGTAGCCCCGTATCGTCTCCAGAGCCACGGTTTCAGGCATGCGGTTGTAGGTGCCGGTCAGGTTCGGACGGCCGGTCGCGTCGAGCGACGCCACGATCCCGGACCCGACCGGATCGGCGACGATCATGAAGATTTGCGGGATATCATGGTTGAAGGCCGGGTCATCCAGGTCATCGAGGGTTCCCGCGATTTCGCGCGTGACCGTGGTTCCCCAGGACACGATCAGGTCGGGGTCGAGCGACCGTGCCTCTTCGAATATGGCGGGCAGGGCCGCGGCCTCGGTCTTGGCGTCGCGCAGGACGAACGCCACGTCGATCCCGGCTTCGGTCAGGTAATCCTGGAATCCCTGGCAGGCTTCTTCGCATCCCCGCCAGGTCGCGATGAAGACGGTGTAATCGGACGCGGCGGCAGCGACCGGCAGTATGAGTGCGGCGCCGAGCCCCACGACAATCCGACGGCATAGCTCTTTCATACTGGCGCGCCCCGGTCCCGATCTCTGGAAAGCCCTAACACTATAGCAAACCCGAGACCGCCTGCCAAAGACACCCCGCCGAGGAGACCGAGCGTCGAGGAAGGGTCGGAACCGCCCAGCAGCAGTGCGCTCGCGGACAGGCCGGCCAGCGCCCCGGCACGCTCGCTGAAACGCAGCGCGCTTATCATGCGTCTGGACTTGCCCGCCAGTTCGACCGCGAGCGCGGTCATCGGCGCGCGGATCAGCGCGTGGCCGATTCCGCAGCCGGACACCAGCGCAAGGACGGCCCAGATATCACTCGCCGACCGGAAGTACAGCAGAATCACCCCGGCGAAGGCCGCCCCGGTCACGACGGGAACCGCCGTCCCGCCGCGGCCCTTCGCCAGCCCGTTCGCCAGAGGGCCGATCAGCGTCGACGCCAGATAATAGAGCATGATGATGCGCGCGACGTCGGCCGGTGGGTAGCCGCGTGCCGCCAGGCCAAGCGGCGCCAAGTACCAGATGAAGATCGCCGTCGTCGCGCTCGTCGGGATGGAGACGCAAAGCGTCAGCGACCAGAAGGCGAGTCCGTTCCCCCGTGCCGCAGGGGCATCGGGCTGCGGCACCGGGCTTTGGGGCGCGGCCGGCTCCCCTGCCCGGCCGCGCATGGCCGAATAGGCGACACCGCCGGCGGTCAGTGCCATGAGCGCCCCCAAAAAAAGCGCGGCAGGGAAACCAAACCGCCCGCCGATCACGCCGCCGAGGACAGATCCACAGAAAGCGCCGCCGAAGATCATGCCGACGAAGGCGCTGGAGGATTGCGACGCCTCTCGGGTGCTGCCGGCGCGGATCGTGTATTCCTGGCAGGCGATGGTCGCCAGCGCATAGAATATCCCGATGACCCCGCGCCACAGCGTCACCGCGACCAGCGAGTCGGCGATCGCCATCGACGCCAGCGCCACCGCCGTCGGAACCGCCGAGGCGACGAAGGCCCGGCGGGCTCCGAAGCGCCGTGACAAGGCGCCGCCGAAGGGCGAAAGGGCGGCGACCGCGATCAGGTAGACGCCAAGCGGAGCTGCTGCCGACAGCTCGCCTGACAGCCATGCCGGGCGCGCCGCGTCGCGGGCATAGATCGGAAGGAAGGACGCGGTGATTTCGGTTGCCGTGGCAAAGAGAAACAGCGCCAGCCGCACGTCATTGAAATCCGAGTACCGCATGCGCTGAAGGCGCATGGCCGACGCGACACCGGCTGCGCCGTCGCCCAAGGACTGCCGGAGAGCCGGCGGCAGCGCTTGCGCGCGGCGCGCCAGATCCTCGGCCTGCTCGTTCAGGCGCACGGCCGCGCGCCGGACACCGGAGACGCCCGTCGCGCGGATCGTCTGTGAGAAATCCCCCGCCATCTGTCCGGCCAGCAACCTCAGAACCCGCCCGTATGGCTTCCACACCGAGGCGGCGGCGACAACCAGCGCCAGCTCGACGCCCAGGAGCAGCGCGACGACGGCGAGGACCGAGACGTCCATGAACACGTCGCGCAACCGGGTTTCGACGAATTGCGGGCTGCCCACCACCTCAATCCGGCCGACCAGTTCGTTGCCGATCAACACCGGAAACGCGAACTGGACGGACCGGATCCCGGCGACGTCCGCCAGGCCCGAGCGTTGCAGGAGAGTCGGGGCCTCGTCGCGGGTTATTTCCGCGATGACGTTGTCGCCACCCTGAACGATCGTGATCCGGCTGATTTCGTCGAACTCGTTTATCGTTTCGCCGATGTAGGCTTCGAGCCCGCCGAGCGCCCGGAACGGAACTCCGAGGTCGAGCGTACGCTGGATTTCGCTGCTCAGGATCGAGCCGATGATACGGGTGCGGTTTTCGAGTTCCGGCGCGATCGCCCGGTCGAACGCGGCCAGCGTCGCCATGCCGAACATCGCGACGACGGCCACCATGATCGCGGTGAGGATCGCGATCAGCCGGGCGCGCAGCAGGCCTGGCTCCGGCAGGGCCTTGCGCGCGCTCATGTCGGCCGCCCGGCCTCGAGGCGCCGGAGTTCGGCAACCGCGGAACGGTATTGATCGTAGGACTCGTCGAGATCGGCCCGCAATCCGCTCGCGGGCGCAGCTTCGTCCTCCCGGCGCCAGGTGTCGCGTTCGAAATCCGCGATCTCGGCGTCGACGCGATCGAAGGCCGAGATGGTCCGCCGCAGGCCGATCCTCAGCAGCAGTCCGGCGGTCAGAGCGCCGAGCACGAAGATGCCGAGCACCGCGACGGAAAGCTCTGCCGCCATCGCCCACACCCTCGTCGTGCTGCCGCCGCGCGGATACAGAACCGCGATCCCGCCGGCCCAGTCGCTGGACGGCCCCGCGATGTTCACGCCGGCGATGAATCCGGACGCGATCTCGCCATGCCATTCCTGCGCGCCGATCATCCGCGCGCGCACGGCCGCGACCTCGGGCCCGTCGCCGGCTTCGCCGAGAGTCGCGTGGACGATTCCGCCCTCCCGGTCGAAGACGTAGATCGCCGAGATCCTGTCGTCCGACCGCCGCGCCCGCTCCAGGATTCCGACAGCGTTGCGAACGCTGGCGATCGGCAAGCCGAGCCGCACGGCGGCCTGAAAGGGAGCGGCGGTTCGGTCGGCCAGCACGATGAGGCGCTCACCGACGAGGTCGGAATGGACGCGGCTGAACTGGAAGGTGGACAGGGCGAGGAACACCAGAAGGACCGCGAGCATCACGCCGGCAGCGGTCGCCCAAAGCCTCCAGAGAATAGCCATACCCCCCCACCTATCACGTCATCGGACACCAACCGCATCGTTCAACAGATTCGAAAGACCGACAAGCACAAGAACCGGTCGCCTCCGCCGATACGGCGCCGGAATGATCCTCCCCAGTGAAGCGGTCCGCCGTTATGTTCAGGTATCCAGTCCCGGTACCTGGTGGATCGGGTCGACGATGAATCCGTCTGGGTCTGAAATCCAGACCCTGCAATTGCATTGGTAGGCGGCCAGGCCGCTGAGGGTCTTGAGCTTGCGGGCGAAGGTGTAGGCGGCCATGAAGTCGGCGCGATGGCCGCGCAACTGGTGGTGGCTCTCGTCGCGGTAGCGTTTGACGTTCAGCGGGGAAACGGCCCCCCGGATCGATTCCTGATCCGCCTCACTTTGTTGATCGTGCGGCTCATCCGCTCGACCTGGCCGTTCTCAGGGGACTTGATCCACTGGATCAAATCCGGATCCTTGAAACTCTACGGATGGTTCGGCTTGGTCAGCCGGTGCTCGGTCCCGTTTGCCTCGCAGATCATGTCGAAGAGCATCTGCCGTTAATGGATGGTGTAGCGGTTCCGGGGCCGGTCGGCGACCTGGATTCCCCTCGCCGTCGGGCACGAACCGATGGCGCCGAGATGGCTCGATCAGTCAGGAGCGTGTAGATCCGGAAGGGAACCCGCATCGAGCAGGTGCTCCAGGAACTTCCACGCCGTTCGCCGGTCGACCCCTTCGAAAAGTCGGGCGGGGCCCAACTTGCCGGTGCGGTCGATGGCGACGAAGAAGGATGGCTTCCCCTCGGCAGTCCGCACCTCTTGCCGGCGCTCAGTCGTGCTTGACAGGCTTAACCGGCCGGATAACTATACAGTAGTTCAGCAATGGTGTCTTCAATGGCCCGCCCCCCTCGCTTCGACTTGCTGTTCGGCCCTGTACGGATCGGTCCGAAAACCGCAAGGAACCGGTTTTTCCAGGTGCCGCATGCCTCTGGCATGACCAACGCGAATCCCCATGTCCGCGCCGCTTTCCGTGGCATGAAGGCCGAGGGCGGCTGGGCCGTCGTCTCGACCGGAGCTTGTTCGGTCCATCCGTCGTCCGACGACAGCCCGTTCCCCTTCGCCTCGCTCTGGGACGAGGCCGACATCCGCGCGCACCGTGTGATGACCGATGCGGTCCACGCCCACGGCGCGCTCGCGGCGGTGGAGCTCTGGCACGGTGGCGCGGCCGCGGTGAACCGAACAACGCGGCACGCACCGCTCTCGCCCTCAGGCGTGCCCTGGATGGCCACGCATGTGGGTTTCATGTCATCCGCCCGCCCCAGGGTCATGGACGCGGGCGATATCCGCAACCTGATCCGATGGCATGCCGAAGCGGCAAAACGGGCCGAACGTGCTGGCTTCGACATCCTCTACGTCTATGCCGGGATGGGCTATCTGCCCTACCAGTTCCTGCTTTCGGACTACAACCATCGCACCGACGCCTACGGCGGCTCGGTCCGGAACCGCGTCCGCCTGACCGAGGAGCTGATCGACGCGGTGCGCGAGGCGACTGGCGGGCGTTGCGCGGTTGCCTTGCGGGTTTCGCTCCAGGAACTTCGCTCGCGTCCGTCCGAAGTCGCGCCATCGGAAGCTCACGAGGTGATAACGCATCTCAGCGACGCGCCCGACCTCTTTGACGTCAAGATGGACTATTCGGCCACGGATTGCTCGCCCTCGCGGTTCACGCCCGAGGGCAGTCACGAGCCCATGGTCGATTTCGTCAAGACCCTGACCGCCAAGCCCGTCGTCGGCGTCGGGCGTTTCACCTCGCCCGACACGATGGTCTCGATGGTCCGGCGCGGCGTCCTCGACTTCATCGGCGCGGCGCGGCCGTCGATCGCAGATCCGTTCCTGCCCAGGAAGATCGAGGAGGGGCGCGAGGACGACATCCGCGAATGTATCGGATGCAACATCTGCATCTCGTCCTGGCATGACGGGGTATGGGTCCGCTGCACCCAGAACCCGACGGCGGGAGAGGAATGGCGGCGCGGCTGGCATCCGGAGATTGTCCGAAGGGACGCCGAGGGGTCGGTCCTGATCGTCGGCGGCGGCCCCGCCGGGCTCGAGGCGGCGCTGACGCTTGGCCGCCGAGGCTTTCGCGTGACGGTCGCGGAGGCACAGCGCGACTTCGGCGGCAGGCTCTTGTGGGAAAGCCGGCTCCCGGGTTTGCGGCAATGGTTCAGGGTCGTCGACTACCGTCTTGGCCAGCTTCGGAAGCTGCCGGGAGTGGCGCTTCATGTCGAAAGCCGTATGGAGGCCGCCGACGTGCGGGACTTCGGCGCCGATCACGTGGTCATCGCCACCGGCGCGCGCTGGACTGCGAACCTCTGCGGCGCGAATGAGATTCCGGCGGGATCCCTCGTCGGCCCCCGTGTCTACACCCCGGACGATATCGCGGCCGGCGCAGAGATCGAAGGCCCCGTCGCGGTCTTCGACTTCGACAACTACTACATGGGGTCGGCCGTCGCCGAGCATCTGGCGGCACGGGGTCTCGACACGACCTATGTCACAAGCGCCGGAAGCGCCCAATCCTGGGGCGTCATGACGAACGAACAGCCGCTCGTGCATCAGGCATTCCTCAAGGCCGGGATCGCGTACCGAACCCTTGAGATCGTCGAGGCTTTCGACGGGGAGACGCTGTCGCTCGCCCAGATATTCACGGGTGAACGGCGGCAGATCGCCGCGCGCGCCCTCGTCGTGGTCGGCCAGCGCGCAGGGGGCTCGGCGCTCTACGATGCGCTGGCCGGGACCGGGGAGCCGAAATCGCTGGTCCTCACGGGCGATGCCAACGCGCCCGGCGCCATCGCGCATGCGGTCTATCAGGCCCACCGCGCGGCGCGTGAACTTGCCGCGGCAGCACCACGGATCCGCCGCGATGCGCCTTTCGCAATGCGCGATCTCGACGCCTGCGGGGAGGCCGCGCAGTGACCGCCCGCACCCGCCGCAGGAGCCGGAATGGCGCGGCGCGCATGCCGCAGCCGGGATTTGGCCAGCGGCGGCGTCCATATGTACCCGTCGAGGTGCTGAGCGCCGATCAGGTCGCGGCGATACACCAGGCCGGGATCGACATCCTCGCCCGCTTCGGCATGCGCGTGCTCGACGGTGCGGCTCGCGCGCTTTATCGCGACGCAGGCGGCGAGGTTGCCGATGACGTGGTGCGGCTCGATCCGGGGCTGGTCGCCGAACACCTGTGCACCGTGCCGAAACGCTTCACGCTCCATGCCCGCAATCCTGCGCATGATGTGACCGTTGGCGGCGATGTCTGCGTCTACACCTCGGTCGGCGGGCCGGCCTATGTGATGGACAACGACCGGGGGCGGCGCGACGGGACTTTCGCCGAGATGTGCGATTACATGCGGCTCGTCCAGGTCCTGAACGTGATCCACCAGGAGGGCGGCGGGCCCTTCGAGCCGATGGACCTGCCCGCGCATACCCGGCACCTGGACATCTACCACGCCCAGATCGGGCTGCTCGACAAGACCTGGCAGGGCCAGACGCTCGGCCGCGCGCGCACGATGGACGGGATCGAGATGGCGGCGATCGCGCTCGGCACGACGCCGGAGGGGCTGGCGGAACGCCCAGCGCTCGTCGGAGTCATCAATACCAACTCGCCGCTGCAACTCGACGTGCCGATGGCCGAGGGGCTGATCGCGATGGCCGAGCACGGGCAGGCGCTGGCGATCACGCCCTTCACATTGGCAGGCGCGATGGCGCCCGTGACGCTCGCGGGCGCGCTGGCGCAGCAGCATGCCGAGGCGCTGGCGGGGATCGTGCTCACCCAGATCGTCCGCCCCGGCGCGCCGGTCCTTTACGGCGGTTTCACGTCGAATGTCGACATGCGCTCCGGCAGCCCGGCCTTCGGAACGCCCGAGTATGTCAAGGCCGCACAGGCCTCGGGCCAGCTGGCCCGCCATGTCGGCGTGCCGTTCCGGTCCTCGAATGTGACGGCCGCGAACGAGGTCGACGCGCAGGCGGCCTATGAGAGTCAGATGGCGCTCTGGGGCGCGCTCATGGGCGGGGCGCATCTTCTGGAGCATGGCGCGGGCTGGCTGCATGGCGGGCTGACGGCCAGTTTCGAGAAGCTGATCCTCGACGCCGAGCTTTTGATGATGATGGACGCCTATTTCTCGCCCATCGACACCTCGCCCGAGGCCCTCGCGCTGGACGCGATCCGCGAGGCGGGGCCGGGAGGCCATTTCTTCGGCACCGCACACACGATGGAACGCTACGAGACCGCGTTTCATGCGCCCCTTCTGTCGAACTGGGACAGCTACCCGACCTGGCTCGAACGCGGCGGCATCGACGCGCGGACCCGCGCGAATGCGGTCTGGAAGGCGCTTCTGTCCGAATACGAGGAACCCGCGCTCGACCCCGCCGTGGCCGAAGCGCTCGACGCCTATGTCTCCCGGCGCAAGGAAGCCGGCGGCGCACCGATGAACTGAGGGAACCATGACGACGATCCGACACACATTTCCCCACGAGGTCGAGATCGTCGAGAACATCTTCGTGCCGATGCCCGACGGCACGCGCCTTGCTGCGAAGCTCTGGCGGCCGAAGGGCGTGGGGCCGGTGCCCGCGATCCTCGAATACCTGCCCTACCGCAAGCGCGAGGGAACGCGCGGCCGCGACCAGAAGATGCACGCCTGGCTTGCCGGTCACGGCTATGCCTGCCTCAGGCTGGACATTCGCGGCACCGGGGATAGCGAGGGGCTGATCGAGGACGAGTACACCGAATGCGAGATCCTCGATGGCTGCGACGCCATCGGCTGGATTGCCGGGCAGGATTGGTGCGACGGCCAGGTCGCGATGTACGGCATCTCCTGGGGCGGCTTCAACGGCCTCCAGATCGCGGCGCGGCGCCCGCCCGCCCTGAAGACGATCATCACCGTGGGCTCGACCGACGACCGTTACGCGACGGACGTCCACTATGTCGGCGGCTGCCTCAGCAAGGACAATTTCGACTGGTCCGCGACGATGCTGGCCCATAACGACCTGCCGCCGGACCCTGAGATCGTGGGCCCCGCCTGGCGCGACATGTGGCAAGCACGGATGAGGGCCAACTCGCCGTGGATCCTGCACTGGCTGTCGCATCAGCGCCGCGACGCCTACTGGCAGCACGGCTCGGTCTGCGAGGATTTCTCGGCGATCACCATCCCGGTTCTTGCCGTCTCGGGCTGGGCCGACAACTACTCCGAAAGCGTGCCCCGGCTCCTCGCCGGCCTGTCCGGACCCCGGCGCGGGTTGATCGGCCCCTGGGCACATTCCTTCCCGCATGATGTCACGGTCGAGCCCGCCATCGGCTGGCTGCAGGAAGTCCGGCGCTGGTGCGATCACTGGATGAAGGGCGCGCCGGGCGGGATGGTGGACGACCCCATGTACCGGGTCTGGATGCAGGAGAGCGTGCCGCCCTCGACCTGCTATCTCGAACGCCCCGGCCGCTGGGTTGCCGAGGCGGAATGGCCCTCGCCGCGTATCATGCACCAGACGCTGCACCTCAACCCGGACGGTCGGCTCGCGGCCACCGCCGAGGGGGTGGACGAAATGCCGGTCTGCTCGCCGCTCTGGGTCGGGCTCGCTGCCGGAGAGGTCGGGCGATACGGCGAGGATGCCGAGTGGCCGACCGACCAGCGCGAGGACGATGGCGGCTCGCTCGTCTTCGCGACCGAGCCGCTGCCCGAGCGCACCGAGATCCTCGGCGCGCCACAGCTTCACCTGCGGTTCTCCTGCGACAAGCCGATGGCGCTGGTCGCGGTTCGGTTGAACGACGTCTGGCCTGACGGTCGGTCCACCCGTGTGACGCTCGGCTGCCTGAACCTGACCCATCGCGACAGCCACGAGCACGCTGCGGCTCTGGAGCCCGGGCGGATCTACGATGCGGTCATCGACCTTGACGACATCGCCCATTCCTTCCCGGAGGGTCACCGGATCGCGGTTTCGCTTTCGACAACCTACTGGCCGATCTGCTGGCCGTCGCCCGAACTGGCCACGCTGACCGTTCGGACCGGAGAGACCTGGCTTGATCTGCCCGTCCGCCCAACCGATCCCGCCGACGCCGCCTTGCGATCCTTCGCCCCGCCCGAGATGGCCGCGCCGACGCCCTCTGTCGACCTAAATGCCGGGTCCGCCGCCCGCCGATCCGTCACCCGCGATCTCCTTAGCGGAGAGATGGTCGTCGACTTTCCGCGATGGACCTACGCGCGCGAGATGCCGGATATCGGCCAGACCGTCACCTCCGACGCTTTCGCCCGTTACCGCATCGCCGACGGCGATCCGCTCTCGGCCAGTTGCGAGACCGGGGCCAACGTTGTCATCCAGCGCAAGGATGGCGCCTTTGGTCATCACTCGACGGGCCGGCTCACCTGCGATGCCACCCATTTCCGGGTCGAGACCTCGCTTCGGATCACCGAAAACGGCGCGACACTTTTCGAGCGCCAATGGGACGAGAGGATCCCGCGCGACCATGTGTAAGAGGGGGCAGCAAGCCGGGACATGCTGAGATACGCCGTCAAGCGCGTCGCCCTCGCTATCGTGATCCTGTTCACGGTGATGCTGGCGATGTACGCGATGGTGTTCCTCGTGCCGGGCGATCCGGCGGCCCTTGCCCTCGGGCCGCGGGCGACGCCGGAGCTGAAGGCACTGCTGCGCGAACGGATGGGGCTCGATGAGCCGGTGCTGATGCAGGTCTGGCACTTCTTCCACAACGCCGCGACCGGCGATCTCGGCTATGACGTCTGGTCGAAGCGCCCGGTCCTCGACCAGATCCTCGAATTCTTCCCCAACACGCTCGTTCTCGGTGTCACCGCACTCGGCTGGGCAGTGGTGCTCGGCATCGCGCTTGGCTGCGCAGCAGTCATTTGGCGCGGCACTGTGACCGACCGGCTTCTCGGCATCCTGTCGGTGGGGCTGATCTCGGTCCCCGCTTTCGTCGTCGCGATCTACGCGATCCTGATCTTTGCCGTCTGGCTGCGCTGGCTGCCCGCGATCGGCGCGGGCACGCCGGGTGATATCGGCAGCCAGCTGCGCGCGCTGGTCCTGCCGGCCTTCGCGCTCGGCATCGGCTGGGTCGGCTACCTCGCACGGCTCGTGCGCGCCTCGCTCCTCGAGGTGATGGGCGAGAACTACATCCGCACCGCCCGCGCCTTCGGGCTGCCCGAACGCAAGGTCGTCTTCCGCTATGCGCTGCGTGTCGCGATCATCCCGACGATCGCGCTTCTCGCCGTCGGTCTCGGCTCGATCCTGTCGAGCGCGGTCTTCGTCGAAACGGTCTTTGGCCGGCCCGGAATCGGGACGCTCATCACCGGCGCGGTACAGAAGCGGAACTATCCCGTCGTCATGGGTACGGTCCTCTTCATGACCGCCTTCTACCTCTTCATCGTCACCGCCGCCGATCTCCTGATCGCGCGGCTCGATCCGAGGGTGCGCGATGTCTTCCGGCAGTAGATTCCGGGTGCTTCGCGCCCTTCTTGCCGACCCTATGGGGGCACTCGGTCTTGGCCTTGTCCTGCTCTTCGTCGCGATGGCGCTGTTCGCGCCCTGGGTCGCGCCCGCCGACCCCATCAGGCTGAACGTGGTCGAGAAGTTCCAGCCGCCTTCGCTCGCGCATCTCGCGGGCACCGATCAACTCGGCCGGGACCTCCTGTCGCGGATCATCTTCGGGGCGCGAACGGCCTTGTCGATCGCGCTGACCTCGGTCGGGCTCGCCGGGCTCGGCGGGCTGATCCTCGGCATGATCGCGGGCTTCGGGCCGCGTTGGCTCGACGCCGTGCTGGTCCTGATGTTCGACTCGATGTCGTCGCTGCCGATGATCATGTTCGCGCTCGCCGTCATCACCATCGTCGGCCCCGGTACCGGGACGCTGATCCTCGTCGTCGTCCTCGTCTCGATCCCGGCCTATGCGCGGCTCATACGGGCGCAGACGCTGAGCCTCGTGGGGGCGGACTTCATCGTGGCCGAACGCGCGATGGGGGCATCTTCGGCGCGCATCCTCTTCCGCCACCTCCTGCCGAATGTCATCGGCCCGCTCGTCATCCTCCTGTCGATGGACGTGCCCGTGGTCATCATGCTTGAGGCGGGGCTGTCCTACCTCAACCTCGGCGTGCGGCCGCCGACGCCGTCCTGGGGCAACATCCTCTACGACGGCTACACCTCGATCCGCTCGGCGCCCTACATGGTCCTGATCGCAGGCTTTCCGCTGGTGCTTTCCACGCTCGGCTTCACCTTCCTCGGCGAGGGTCTGCGCGACGCGCTCGACCCCAAGCTCAAGCGGGGTGAGCAATGATGAGCGAACCGGTCCTCTCGGTCGAGAACCTGTCGCTTCGCTACCGGGTGCCGGGCGGCGCCATTGCGGCCCTGAGGAACGTGAGTATCGCTGTCCGGCAGGGCGAGGTTCTGGGGATTGCCGGCGAAAGCGGCTGCGGCAAGTCGACGCTTGCGGCGGCGATGATCGACCTTGTGGGAACGAATGCGGAAGTGACATCCGGGGTCGTTCGCCTGAACGGGCGCGACATCCTCGCCCTGTCACCGGTGGACCGGAGACGGCTTCGCGGCCGCGAGATCGCGATGGTCTTCCAGGACCCGATGACCGCATTCAGCCCGGTCCTGACCGTCGGCGCGCAGCTTGTCGACTTCCAGTTCAACCTCGACGGCCTGGCGGGCCGCGAGAAATGGCGCCGCGCGCGCGACATGCTGGCGCGGGTGGGGCTTTCCGACCCCGACCATGCGATGGGCCGGTTTCCCCATGAACTCTCGGGCGGAATGCGACAGCGGGCGGCCATCGCGGCGGCGCTTCTGATGCGGCCGTCGGTGCTGATCGCGGACGAGCCGACGACCGCGCTCGACGTCACGATGGAAGCGCAGATCGTTCATCTGCTGCGCCAGTTGCAGGCCGACTATCGCTGCGCCATCGTCATCGTCACCCATCATCTTGGCGTGATCGCGGAGCTATGCGACCGGGTGGCGGTGATGTATGCCGGCGAGGTTGTCGAGGAAGCACCGGTCGACGCCCTCTTTCACGATCCCCGCCACCCCTATACCCGCGCGCTCCTCGCCTGCGACCCGGCACGGATCGAGGCGGCGACGGGCCGGCTTCCCGCGATCGGCGGGCGGCTGCCGGATCTGTCCAGCCCGCCCACCGGTTGCAGCTTCGCCGACCGCTGCGGGATCGCGACGGACCGCTGCCGGGTGGCACCGCCGCCACGCGTAGGGCTCGGTCCGGACCGCAACGCGCTGTGCCATGAGGTGGCGCCATGACGGTGCTGCTGTCGATCCGCGACCTTGACGTGGACCTGGGGCGAGGCGGCTGGTTCGCAGACGCGGCGCCGCTCAACATCCTTTCGGGCGTGTCGCTCGACCTCATGCCGGGCGAGACGTTGGGCCTGGTCGGCGAAAGCGGATCGGGCAAGACGACGCTTGCCCGCGCGGTCCTGGGGTTACAGCCGGTGAGCGGCGGGAGGCTCTGGTTCGACGGGGCCGAACTGACCCGGCCCGCCGATTTCCGCGCCATACGGCGAAGGGCGGCGCTGATGTTCCAGGACGCGACGGCCTCGCTTTCACCGCGCATGACCGTGGGCGAGGCGGTGACCGAGCCCTTCGCGATCCACCGTATCGCGGTGAGGAACCGCCACGACAAGGCCGCGGAGCTTCTGGCCGAAGTCGGCCTGCCGCCAGAGATGGCCGCGCGGTATCCGCACGAACTGTCCGGCGGTCAGGCGCGGCGGGTGGGCGTGGCCCGCGCGCTGGCGCTGAAGCCGGCGCTGGTGATCGCGGATGAGCCCACAGCGGGGCTCGATGTCTCGGTGCAGGCGGAAATCCTCAACCTCATGGCCGATCTCAAGGAACGGCACGGGCTGAGCTATCTGATCATCACCCACAACCTCGCGCTCGTCCGCCATGTCGCCGACCGTATCGCCGTCCTCTATCTCGGGCGCCTGGTCGAGACGGGGCCGACCCGCGCGATCTTCGCCGATCCGCGCCACCCCTACACGCGAAGCCTGATCGCGGCTGAGCCGAAGCCTGATCCCCGCAAGCGCCGTGCCGATCTGGCGATCCGGGGCGAGATCCCGAGCATACTGCGCCGCCCGGCGGGCTGCGAGTTCCACACCCGCTGCCCGCTCGCCCGGGAGATCTGCCGCGTCGAGCCGCCCGCGCTCGGCGACATCGGCCGGGGCCGCTCTGCGCGCTGCCATTTTGCCGAAACGATGACAGAGGGAGGAAGACATGAACTGGAACACAGATAGACGGAAATTCCTGAAGCTTGCCGGTGCCGGCCTGGCCGCCGCCGCCGCCTCGCCGCATTTCGCCTGGGCGGCCGAGGGCGACACGCTCCGCATCCGCGTGACCTCCGATTTTCAGGTACTCGACCCGTGGGGCATCATCGGTGAACTGGACGAGATCATCCCGCGCTGCACGCAGGTATCGCTTGTGCGGATGGGCGACATGCGCGCGGGCAACCAGTGGGAACTCTACGCCGCGGAAAAGCTCGAATGGCTCGACGGCACGCGGCTCGCCTTCACGCTGCGGGAGGGGCTGGTCTGGACTGGCGACCACGGGCCCGTGACTGCCCATGACGTCAAGTTCTCCTATGAGCGGATCGCCGGGTCCGACAGCGCCTGGGCCTATCAGTTCGAGAAGCTGAAGGAGGTCGAGGTCATCGACGACCGGAACGGCGTCATCCACCTGACCGAGGCGTTCGCGCCCTTCATCGTCATCGCCATGCCCTATTACGGCGGTCATATCGTCTGCAAGGCAGCGGTCGAAGCCGTGGGCGGCCAGTACACGACGGAGATCCCGGCACAGTGCGGACCGTACTTGTTGGACAGCTGGGAGCAGCAGCAAAAGGTAACTTTGGTGCCGAACCCAGCCTGGGCCGGAGAGAAACCTGACTTCTCGACGGTCGAAATCTACATCGTCACCGATGACCAGGCGGCTCAGCTTGCCTACGAGGCCGATGCCTTCGACTACACCCGGCTCGCGCCCGCCGCGGTCAAGCAGCTGAAGGAGGCAATGCCCGAAGGCGCGGCGCTGATCGAGGCGGAATCGACGCGGTACGTCTGGCTGACCATCAACCAGAACGCCGAACCCCTGAAGGACATCCGCGTGAGGCAGGCGATCCAGTACGCCTATGACAGCGACGCGGTGCTTCAGGGCGCCTATGACGGGCTTGTCGGACGCTCGGCCGGGGTGGTCCAGCCCGGCACCGCCTTCGCGCGCGAAAAGAACATCATCGACACGCGCGATGTCGAGAAGGCCAAGGCGCTTCTGGCCGAGGCCGGCGCGGAGGGGCTGACGCTGAACCTCGTGACGCAGACCGACTCGACCTCTCAGACGATCGCCCAGATCATTCAGGCAAGCCTTGCCGAGGCAGGGATCACCATCGTCATCCAGCCGACCGAGGATGCCGCTTACTGGGCCTTGGGCGACAAGACCGCAGGAGACGACTACCTCTCGCTGGAACTGGTGCTGCAGAGCTTTGCAGGCGGCGTCGACCCGACCGAGAACCTCGTCTGGTTCCGCCCGGACCAGATCGGCGTCTACAACTGGACCTTCTTCGACAGCGCCGAATACGAGGAGCTCTACCAGAAGTCGCTGATCGAACAGGACACCGACAAGCGCAGGGCGATGTTCAACCGGATGGAGGACTTGATGGAGGAATCCGGCGACTTCGTCTTCATCTGCTTCGAACCCCTGGTGGCGATCCACGACGCGAACCTCAGCCCGGTCATACTTTCGGACGGGCATCCCGATCCGGTAAGGTTCACGAAGGTCTGACATCCCGTGCGGTGGCGTCCAGCGATGGGCGCCACCCCTGCCAAGGATCCCCGATGAAGCAGAAGTCGCCAGCACCGAGATACGTCCGCATGACCAGCGAGGAGCGCCGCGCCGCGCTGATCGAGGCGGGCCTCGCCTGCATGGCGCGTGGCGGCATCCAGGAGTTCACGGTTGACAAGATCTGTGCCGAGGCGGGCGTGTCCCGCGGCCTGATCAGCCACCACTTCGGCTCGATGAACGCGCTGCTGGCGGCGGTCTACGCGACCATGTACGACGGCTCCACCAGGCTCACCCGGGACCCCGCACCGGGCGAGACGCGGCTTTCGGCCCTGCTTGATGCCTTCTTCGCACCCGAGGTTTTCAACCGGGAAGCGTTCAACATCTGGCTCACGCTCTGGGGGCAGATCTCGCTCAACCCGGATCTCGGCGCCGAGCATCGGGTGCAATATGCCCGCTATGTCGGAGACGTCGCCGAGGCGATCCGCGAAGTCGCCAGGACCAGGGGGCGCAACACGGATGCCAACGCCCTCGCCCGATCGTTCGTCTGCCTTGTCGATGGGCTCGGTATCCAGCACTGCATCGAACCCGCGTCCATGCCTGCAAAAGACGCGAAGGCGGCCTGCCGATTGTTCCTTGAGCCGCATCTCGGCGACTTTTGAACGCGGCAGGCCCGGTCACCCTGGCTGCCGAGTGGCGCCAACACCCGCGCATTGCCGGTCCCCTGTCCTGTGGTCGGTGTTCCTCGGCCATGAGTGGGTTACCGCTCGCCGCCCCCCCCGAAGCCATCGCCCCGATGGACCAGAGGCCGATCATGCACCAACACACAAACCGGGCGGCAGTGTCCCAGGGTTCTCTAATCGCCTTGGTCAAGTGCTGATCTCGCAGCGTTTTATCCTGCGCGCCGGGCTCCAGGAACTCCTTCGACCACGAGTAGGACAGGCTCTGGGCAATCCCCTCGCGCCGGCAGAGCTCGGCGATGCTCTCCTCGCCGCGCAGACCCTCCAGCACGACCCTGATCTTCTCCTCAGCTGAATGGTGCTTCCGGGTCTCGCGGCGGATGTCCTTCACGACCTGTTCGGCCGGAAGCTTCGGTGTTCCGGATTTCTGTCTCATCTCCACTCCTTGGCGGTTACGATGAGCCAGAAATCCTCCGTTGCGCAATCACGTCAAAATGGCCCACAGGCGCTGACGGCGGACAAGCGAAGGGGCTGGCCCTGGCAATTTCCGGTCGCGACGCGGATGCGCTTGAACGGGCGCGGCTTGCCGTATCCCTGGCACCAGTCGATGGGCATGTCCTCGATCTTGCCGGAATGATCGCCATACTGGCCGGAGCACCCGACTTGGCCGCGGACGTGTCAGACCCAACTCGCGAGCGGCATGGCGTCGGCCGATTCGGCGCGCGCAGCATCTGGGGTGTCTCGCAGTTGATGCTCGGCGATGATCGAACAGTGATCACGGCCTTCTCAGGCGCCGTCGCCGCCGGCTCATCGGTCAGCCCGCCATCGCTACTCTTCCAGGCTGTCGCACATCATCGGCTCGGAGAATACGAAAAGGCGCCTAACCTGATCGACGAACTCAGCGCAACATGGCCTAATTTTCCGGTCCGCTTTCTTGTAGAGCGAGTTCTCCGCGACGCCGCACCCGTCGAGCGAGACATCCTCGAAGCGCTGGACTCGTATGGCTTCGTCGGTCCCCAAACCGATTGAGCCGTTTATGGGGAACGCGTCTGAACCGGCTTGTCGAAAGCACCGTAAACACCGTCGTCGGCAAGCGCTGTGGCAAATGTCGGCAGATGCGCTGGCCAATACGCGGCGCTCACCTCATGCTGCAAACCTGCACCCGAGCACTCGACGGAGCTCTCCGCCAGAAATTTCAACGGTAGTATCCGGGGATAAGGTCCGTAACCAAAATCTGCCAGGCCGCCTCGCTGCCGATCATGCGGGACCTGTCGTCATTTGAGTTGAGCGCGGGGCATCAAAATGGCGGGCTGTTTGGACGGCTCGAAGGACGGATACGGCTAGTTGATTTCGTGACATCATACCAGATTTGGGATGCTGTCAAACGCCGGCAACAAGACGGCATGGGCACGGGTAGCCTGCACTGACTGATCCAGTTTGATTGTTAGTGCATCATAGGCCTGGTTTCCATCGTCACGATCGTCTCGGGAGTCGGCGGGCGATGTCGGCCACGCTTGCCGGTCGGTGGTGGTCGCCATGTCATCTCTGGATCAAACCAGATCGAAGGCGATCCGCGCCGCTTCAACGCGTTCGCGGGTTCACTCGAACCGGTAGCGTGAACCGCTCACTGTAAGCCGACCAGTTCGTGGTCTTGTACTTCGTAGGGGCCCAACTGCTCATACCATCCAGCTATCCTACTGGATCCATGCGGTGAATTCCTCAGCCGATCTGTGCAACAAGGCCGTGCGGGAGGATAGAATGAAACCCGCCCGAAGGCGGGTTTCCATTGCGAGGCGCCGGTCACGCCGCCGTAGGCAGTTCCCGTTTGAACCCTGCAACCCAGCGCTGGTTCGCCTTCATCGATCGGTTGAGGTCGAGGTGGATGTTCTGCACCTCCCCCATCGTCCAGTCGAGTCCCGCCAGCCGGTCGGTCAGGGCGAAGAACTCGGACGACAGCGAATCCCGTAGCGCCGGATAGTCGACCAACGTGCCTGCGATGACCGCATCCGCCAGGATCTCGGCGTCGCGAAGAGCGTCGCTTATGCCGTGCGCGCTGATCGGATCGCGGAAATAGCCGGCATCGCCAACGAGCGCCCAGCCCGGTCCCGCCGATTGGCGGAAGAAACCGGGAAGGCCGGAGAAGAGGACGGGAACGCTTGTCGCATCCGCGCCCGCAAGATCGTCGGCCAGTGCGGGCACGAAGCGGCTGGCGATCTTTTCCAGGTTCTGCGGGCCCGCCTTTCGCACTTCGGCCTGCAGCTCGGGCGGCAAGCCGACAAAAACGCAGGAAAGCCCGTCGTTTGTCGGTATCACCCCGCCTGCGGCGCCGGGCGCGAAATGCCAACGGTAGCCGCGATTGGGCAGGCCGCGCACATACTGGTAGAGGCAGGAAATGGTATTCTGCGCCGTCCGCGTCACCTGCGCCCCCGCGGCCCGCGCAACCGACGACCGGCGACCGTCCGCCCCGATCACGAGAGGCGCGCGCACCTCCCTGATTATACCTGAGGGCGTCCGGACCTTCGCACCGATCACACGGCCCTGATCGTCGGTGATGAAGCCCGTGAATCCGGTTCCGTATCGCAGTTCGGCCCCGGCGACCGCGGCTGCCTCGGCAAGCGTCACGTCCAGCAGCGTGCGGCGCGGCGCGTAGAGCGCAGCGATCCCTTCCTCGTCCTTCAGGTCGATGTCGAGCGCCTCGCCGTCGTAGATGAAACTCGTCCGCCGCACCGCGGGCGTTCCCGCGCCGACGATCGCGTGGAGGAGCCCCCATTTGCGCAGCTGGAACACGCCCGCGCGCATGAGCGCATGGGTCGACATCGTGTCGGTTCCAGGCTGATCATGATCGACGACAAGCACCTTGGCGCCCCGTCGCGCCAGAAGCATGGCTGTCGAAGCTCCGGCGCAACGGGCACCGACAATGATGGCATCATACGCGGTGTTTCCGAAATCGCGGGTCATGGTAACCTCTCATGCTGCAATACGTTTCGAGTTGCTCAAATGTGTCGCGACGGCCTCTGCTATGGCCTCGGCGTCGCGGCCAGCGCCGTAGATGAAGGCCGAACTGCGGTGCCGCATGAACGGCAGACCGAGCGCGAAGAGGCCCGGTTCTGGCGTGACGCCGCCGGCGTGCAGGATTTCCCCCTGAGAACTGAGGACGGGCAGTCGCAACCACGGATAGGCCCGGCGGAAACCGGTGGCCCAGACGACGGTTCTGATACCGGCGGCCTGCAAGTCCGTCTGGGACGGGCCATCGCCCAAGACCGCTGGCCGCAACCAGGCCTCCGGACTTTGCGGGGCGAGGAAGCCCATCTCGGAGATGAACTGGTCGATCATGGACAAAAGCCGGTGCAGCCGCGCCTCTGCTTCGTCGACAGTTTCCCGAAGAGAGCCGGCAAAAGGAACCTTTCCTGACGACACGCCGAGCGCACGACCGGCGATGGTCACGCCTTGCGCGCTCAGCCGATCAAGGCCGACCTCCTTCCCGTCCTCGCTGCCGGTCAACTGGAACGACGGCAGCCCCTGAAGACGTTTGTTCGAGATCGTAGGATCGCGCGGCTCGTAGAGGAAACCGGTTCGGTCGAGCCAGTCTACGAAGTCCCGCCCCCGATAGCGGCGCGGCGCGCGGACATGACGTCCGGCCGCGATTGTGACCGGCCGGCCGGACGCGTGTATCTCCCCCGCAAGCTGGACGCCCGAGGCGGACGCACCGACGACCAGAACGCCGCCCTCATCGAGCGTGTCAGGTCCGGTATAGTCGCGGGCGCTGATCTGGCGGATGCTGCCTGGCAGCCCGTGGGCCCAGGCCGGGACTGCCGGCTGATCGCAGGCGCCGGTCGCGACGACGACCGCGCGGGTCGAAAAGTCGCCTGTCGTGGTTTGGACGAGAAAGTGTCCCTCCACGCGCGTGACCGATAGCACCTCGCACCCGGTCTGGACCGGCGCACCGAACCCGTGCCCGTAGCGATCCAGCAACCCGGCGAAATCGCTCGCCCGCATGAAGCCATCCGGCTCGGACAGCCTTCCGAGGCCGGGCAGTCGGGTCATGGAGTTCGGCGACAGTAGCCTCAGCCCCGGCCAGCGTTCAGAGAACCAGCGTTCACCAACGCGGCCGCGTTCGAGTACGACGTGGTCGATACGCTTTTCGGTCAGGCAATGGCTTAGCGCCAGTCCGGCATGCCCTGCACCCATGATGATTGTATCCACGCGAAGTGGCATGTCGTGTTTCCATGGTTTTGCCAGCCCTCCTTGCTGCGCGCGTGTTTCAGGCGAACTGCGCGCCGCGGAGGAAAGGGTTTCATTTGTTTCGGCGACGCGAAGTTCCTGCAGCGCGGGCGAAACGCCCGCGGGAGGCAGCCAGCAGGCGTCCGCGTGAGGTGGCTGGTCCGAGCTCAGGCGGCCATGCCATGGGTCGAGGCCTCGGCTTCGTCCACGCCGTCATCGAATGGAAAGTCGCTCTTTTCGTTCCACCAGGCGATGAAGGCTCGGACCGCCTCCTTGCTGTCCATGTGGTCGAAGCCGTTCTCGTGGCCTCTCATCTGGCGCGTCTCACGCATGGTTCCTGTTCTCCGATTAGGGGAGCGGATCAGAGAGGCCAGCACCCCAGGTGCTGGCCAACCCGTCTTCAGTTCGCGATGGCGGCAACGGTGACCGGCACGCCGTTCGTCAGCACGTCGAAGACGGCCGAACGGGCGACCGACTGATGCACGATCTGCTCAAGCACCTCGTCGGACGCGTCCCCCTTGATCTTGAAAGTGGCACGGACCCCCGAGAAGCCGTTCCGCACGGTCTTGTCGAGGCCGAGGATGCCGTTGAGGTTGATGTCGCCCTCGATTGAGGTCTCGACCGAGTGAAGCTTCACCTGCCGGATCGAGGCTATATTGCCGATGCCTGCGGTGATGCAGGCAGACAGGCCCGCGAGCAGCATCTCGACCGGCGTCGCGCCATTGTCGCCGCCGCAGAGCACCTGCGGATGATCGCCGTCGATGCTGTACGTGTCCTTGTGCTCCATTTCGGACATCGCGCCGAAGAAGCCCGAGAAGCTGGTGCGAGAATGAGTCCCCGAGAGCCATTCGCCATTCGCGCGGAAGGTGAACTTCGCGATGTCGGGCGATTGGCCGACGACTCCGAGCGTGGCGACGAAGGTGGGTACGTCGACGCCGTTGATCGCGACCTTGGCGGGCTTGTTGACTGTTGCAGTTGTCATGGTCTGGTCTCCTGTCATGCATACTGGCTGCGCGGACGAACCCTTCGCCCGATGGACAAAAGACCTAAGATCGCCATGTTTCAGGCGAATTGCGTGGCGTGTTTCAATGGTTTCGGGTGTGGACGATTGCGCCGAAGCTACCTAGGTCACACGGGTGCAGGCCCGCGTCGCCGCGGGCCAGCGCGTTGCTACTTTCCCGCTGCGTCGGCGCTCTGCCGCGCGAAGAAGTCGAGATAGTGTTTCCCCAGCCGGTCGATGACGGGCGAGCGCTTCGCATAGGACCGCTCTAGCCGGATGTTCAGATGTTTCATCACCGGAAAACCGTCCTCCTCCAGATAGGCGCGCTCGCCCTCAACCATGCTGCCCTCGACCAGGACGGCGACGCAGAGATTGGCGGTGACGGCCTGGTGCTGGGCGTGGACGCTGCGGCACATGCAGACTGGTCGATAGTGCCGGCCCATGGCTTCAAGCGCCGCGACGAGCGGCAGTTCGTCCTGGTTGCGCTCATCCCAGACAGCGACCGGCAGCGGATCGACCTTGCTCAAATTGATCGCGGAAGGCCCGACCACCACAAGCCGGTCTGTGAAGGCCACGGGTCCGCGCGTCGGGCAGTTGCCCTCGGTCACGAAGGCCAGATCCACCGACCCGTTGGCGATCCGCCGGGAAAGATCGAGCGAACCGTCGATCACGATGCTTATCGTGCCCTGCGGCAGGAGGCTCCTGAACTCCGTCAGAACATCTTTGAGAATCCGGTTCACATAGGCATCCGCCACCCCAACGACGACGACCCCCTCGAAGGTCGTGCGCCGGAACATGGCCATTGCCTCGTCGTGCATATCCACGATCTCTCGCGCCGGACGCAGCAGCGACTTTCCATATTCCGTGAGGCTGACCGGCGTTGCCGTCCGGTCGACAAGTGGCTGTCCGAATGCGTCCTCGAGCCGCTTGACCTGCTGGCTTACCGCCGATTGGGTTCGACCGACAATCTCGGCTGCAGAGGTGAAGCCGCCGGAATCGGCGATGGCGAGGAACGTGCGGTAGAGCTCCAGGTCCATAAGCGTTCCTTATCGAATGCATACGAACAATTCGTTTGAAATTGACGCGCCGATCAACAAAAAATTGCCCACGTTCCGATCAGAAGCCAGTCACAGTGTAACAAGTCGAGCTCCCGAAATTACGGTCGGAGCGAAGCGACAGAACCAACAGAGGACGATCTGACCGAATACATAACACGAAAGAGCTTTTCAGCTCTAAGTAATTTCTTTGCTTATAACGTCATGAGTATGAATGATTTTCGGTGCCTATAGTTCCGGTGGCCCGCGAGATTTGAACTCCTGCCGATCCTAGTCGGCCGCGCCCCCGACCAATCCTGGATGCGGACCCGATCTGACCGTGGACGGCTACGCTCTCACCCGGCGGTCACGCTCGATGCGTGACCTGAAAAGAGGAAATGTCATGCTTAACGCAAATGCGACCACCGCATTTTCGCGGCGCGATACCGTGTACCTAGATTCTGGCCTGCCCCGGCCTTCGGTGGAGCGCGCGAACCGGTCTATCCTGCCGACGGGCGCGGCATCGGTCGGGCCTGTGGACGGAACAGCCGGCGTCCTCGCCGCCGCCTCCGCGACGGAGGATCTTCCCTCCACACGACAGAGCCGCATCGGATTCGCCGCCACGTGCGTCGACGCGATACAAGCCGCCGTCACGAGGTTCCTGGCCGCGAGGAAGGCTCGCGCCGGAACCCGGACCCGGCGGATCGCCGCCACCGAGATGACCCATCTGAGCAACCATATCCTCAGGGATATCGGGCTCGCCCAAGGTCGGACTGACATCGCTCCGTTCGACACCACCCTGCGCGGACCGCGCGTCTGATCACCGGAAACGCGGGAAGCGCCGCGATAACCCCGCTTCCGAACGATTGAGAGGAAAACAACATGGCTGCCGCTTCAGTGGCATGTGAACAGCCCAACGCCGGCCAGGCGCTGTCCGTTCAGATCGACGTCGAATCCTTCATCGCGCTCATTAGCCTGGTTGCCAAGCACGCCGAGCTGGCGCCGCTGCATGAACAGACCTCGAAGGCCCGAGCCTCGGCCAACGAACACCTGACGGCGTTGACGGGCGAAGCCGCCAGTGACCGGTCGCCTTTCCGCCCGGCGACGGCCTCGCAAGGAGGTGTCCGGCATGTACCCGAAGTGTCGCTGGTCAACATGCTGATCGACGCGCTCGCCCCGACAACCGGCAGCGGGGGTGCCGACATCGTTCCACTCAGATCACCCACGAATACGCGGATCTACCCCTTCGGCAAAACCTGGCTGAATGTCGAGGCCGCGAAGCTGGTCGATTCCGAGGGCAACGAAGTGCCGCTGACGGCGATGGAGTATCGGCTGCTCAAGCTCTTCGCCGAGAATCGCGGCCGGGTCCTGAACCGCGATCAGATCCTCGAAGGCGCGCACGACAGATCGTGGGATCCGTTCGACAGGTCGATCGACATCCGTATCTCGCGCATCCGCAAGAAGATCGAGCGCAACCCGCAGAGACCCGAGGCCATCCGCACGGTGCGCGGCATCGGGTACGTCTACGATCCCGCGTGATCCACTCATCTCAAGAAGCGATGCACCGAAGCGCATGGCGTTTACATGGTTTGGGTTAGATGGGGTATTCGGCTTGAGCCCCACCTCTAGGCTCCAGACTCATTGATTTTCAAAGCCAGAACATGACGGTTGCGGCGAGGGCGACGGCGGACAGGAAGACCTTTGGGCATCGATCGTAGCGGGTTGCAACGCGGCGCCAGTCTTTCAGACGACCGAACATGATCTCGATCCGGTTTCGCCGTTTGTAGCGGCGCTTGTCGTAGCGGACGGCTTTGCCTCGGGACTTCCGGCCGGGGATGCAGGGGCTTATCCCCTTGTCTTTCAACGCGTCCCGGAACCAATCGGCGTCGTAGCCCCGGTCTGCTATCAACCACTCGGCCGCGGGCAGGCTGCCCAGGAGTGCCGCAGCGCCGGTGTAGTCGCTGACCTGACCCGTGGTCATGAAGAACCGCAGCGGGCGGCCCTTCGCGTCCGTGACCGCATGCAGCTTGGTGTTCAGCCCTCCCTTCGTGCGCCCGATCAGACGCCCGCATCCCCTTTTTTCGCCCGCAGGCTCGAGGCCGTGCGATGCGCTTTCAGATAGGTTGCGTCGATCATGATGGTCGTCTGCTCGGCACCTTCGGAGGCCAGCCCCTCCATCATCCGGGCGAAGACGCCCATGTCACCCCACCGCTTCCACCGGTTGTAAAGCGTCTTCGGCGGTCCATACTCTCTTGGCGCGTCACACCACCTCAAACCATTGCGATTGATGAAGATAATTCCACTCAGGACGCGCCGGTCGTCCACACGCGGCTTGCCATGGCTCTTGGGGAAGAAGGGCTGAAGACGCGCCATCTGCTCGTCCGTCAGCCAGAAAAGGTTGCTCATGCTCAGGTCTCCTTGCGGAGCCTGAATCACGCCGAAAGTCGGAAATCAATGGGTCTGGAGCCTACGGCCGATGACAAGTTCATTGCCCGTTGTCGACGCACCTTAGAACCGAGCGGAATAGGCTACAGACTGCCGGGTCCTCGAAGTAGTCCATTTCATGATCGACGATCTCATCGATGCTTTCCTCAGGCCAATTTGTCTTGAGCTTTGCCAGCGTGTCTTTTGCAAGCACAGTCTCGCCCAGCTTGGCATAGCAGACAGTAAGATAGGCAAGCGACCACGGTGTGAGGCTGTCCAGTTTCTCGTAGCAGGCAACCGCGTCGCGATACCTTCCGGCCGTCGTCAATTCGAGTCCACGAAAATCCCCGTACCATTCCACGGCGAACGGGTCGCGGCGTTGGGCATCGTCCAGTTTGCCAAGCGCCTCGTCCGACCTGCCCGTGAAATTAAGCAGAAGTGCATGAACGGTTAGGATGAAGGGGTCGTTTGGGTTCAATGACACGGCGCGGTCCAGACTGGCTTCGGCCTGCCTGAAGCGATGAAGGTACACAAGAGCAAAGCCCGCGGCGAGGTGACCGTAGGCCTCGTCCGGGTCGAGTTGCAGGGCGGTTCGTGCGATCGTCAATCCTGACTGCAGGTCGTCCTGCTTCGTATTCCAGAAGAACTTGAGCGTTTCGACAAAGCCGAGCATGGCGTAGGCTACAGCGAACTTCGGATCGAGTTCGATTGCCTGGCGCAGAACGGGTTCGGCCTTGCAGACCGAGTCATAGTCATAGTTGGCCGACAGTTGCAGCGCCCGCAGGTAACATTCGTAGGCAGACATATTGTCGGTCGGGCGAGCCCTGGCGCGCGACGCAATCGCGGTTCGGGCCTGCCGGGCTAGGCGAGTCGCGATCATCTGGGTGATTTCGTCCTGGATGGCGAAGATGTCGGTCAGGTCGCGGTCGTAGTGCTCGCCCCAGACATGGATCGACCGCGCCGCATCAATCAGCTGTACTGACACCCGCACCCGGTTGCCGGTCTTTCGCACGCTGCCCTCAACGACATATTGAACGCCAAGCGTTTTCGCCACGTCGGTCACGTCGCGCACCGCCCCACGGAACTGGAAGGAGGAGTTCCGCGCGATGACGAGGAATTCCTTGAACCTGCCAAGCTCCGCGATGATGTCTTCGGTGATCCCGTCGCTGAAATAGGATTGCTCCGGATCGCCGCTCATGTTGTCGAAGGGCAGGACCGCGATTGAGGGCTTGGGCTGCGACGCCGCCCCGCCTTCAGCCGAACCGTTCGGAAACTGGTCGTCGGTGGCTTCAACCGCCACGGGTCTTGGCCCTGAGTATTTGTAACCCCTTCCGTGCACGGTCGCGATCATGCCGTCGTCGAGTGCCTTTCGGAGTGCCGACATATGAACCTGAAGCGTGTTTTCCTCGACCATCAGGCCCGGCCAGACGGCATCGAGAAGGGTGGACTTGCCAACGACCTCGTCGGGCGTGTCGAGCAGCAGGGCGAGGATGTCGAACGCGCGCGCCGAAAGCACGACCGGTCCTTCCGGCCCGACGAGTTGCCGTGCCGCAAGCTTCAATCGGTACGGCCCGAATTGCCGGTCCATCGCGCGCGTCCCCTCCCGACCGAACGATAGCTGAAACGCGTTCGAAAGCGAACATCGGGAACGTCTGGCGCAAACGGAAACTTTGACGGGCACGCCCTTGGCCGCGAGCCGACGCAAAGCCTCATCGAAAGCGCATGTCAATAAAACGTGGCACCTAGGGGACAGGCAAACCAAACGCAGCCCATGCCTCGACAACATCCGGCGAGTCTTGACATCGCACCCGCTTGCTGCCGACCTGCAGGTCGAGCCAGGGCATCTGGCTTTCGATCCCAAGTTGCCAGAGCGGGACGATTGAAAACGGATTGTCGAGAGATCCGGTATCAATCAGGATCCATCCATCCCACTCCGGAGTGACCGGCGGAAACGAGGGCCTGAAGGCCAAGCTTGAGCCGCAGGTGGCGCAGAAACCGCGTTCAGCGAACGGGGAGGATTTGAAATACTTGGGCTGCCCCTTGGTGAATGTGACGGACGCGGATGGGTATACGGACCCTATCGAGAACGCCGAACCGCTGAACCTCTGACACATGCGGCAATGGCAGATTACGGTATCGAGCGCGGGCGCCGTTATCCGGCAGCGGATTTCTCCACAAAAACAGCCGCCGGTGACCGGAGGCTTCGTCCTCCCGGCAAAATTGAACATCGGGTGCGGCTTTTCGTGGTCGGCCGGTTCTAAGGCGTCCTGTTCCGGGGGGATTGCGACCGGCCTTGGACCGGTGAACTTGTAGCCATGCCCATGCACAGTCATGATCATTCCAGCTCCAAGCGCCTTTCGCAGCGCCGACATGTGCACCTGGAGCGTGTTGTCCTCGACCACAATGCCCGGCCAGACCGCTTCGAGAATCTCGGCCTTGCGGATCACATCATCCGGTCTGCGAAGCAGCAGGGCGAGGATGTCGAAACCTCGCGCCGAAAGCTCAACGGGTCCTTCCGGACCAGTGAGCTGCCGTTCCGCGAGCTTCAGTCGGTATTGCCCGAAATGCAGGTCCATCGCGCGTACCCTCCACGGATCGGAAGATAGCCGAATATCTGGCGAATGCGAACTTCAGGAACGATCAGGTTTCTTCAGCCCGCCGCCAAGGACCTGTGCACCGCGCCCTGTCATTCTGATCTCATAGGAGGACGCCATGACCGACATCATCACCACCGCCCCGATCACCACCCGCCGCATCAGCATCCCGCACCTGCGGATCCCGCATCTCGGCTTCGCCGCGGCCCTGGAAACCCTCTTCGCAGGCCTGAGCGACGCTTACAGCTCGGTCTATGCGGCGCCGTTCAGCGGTCACCGGCTCCGGCCGCCGGTCGTCAGCGACGAGGATCTCGAAGGCCGCGACCCGTCCTGGTGACAGGACCTTCCGGCAGGCTTGCCACGCGCCGTGCCGCCGCTCGACGCCATGTCAACATGCACCGGAGGACGCCATGAACCATCTGTCTACATCCCCTGCCCTGCATCGAGACCAGGCGCTCCGGATTCGCGCCGTTCCGAGTGCGGAGCGGGCCCGGTTCGAAGCGGCGATGGCAATGGCCTTCAGCGCCGATCCCGCGGCGCGCTGGGCCTGGCCCGACCCGCTTCAGTTCCTGACGGTATTCCTGCCGCTGGTCACGCTGTTCGGCGGCAAGTCCTTTGACCATGGCTCCGCCTTCGTCGTCGGGGACTACCTCGGCGTTGCACAATGGTTGCCGCCCGGGGTTCTTCCCGACGACGGGCCGATCGGCGCACTCTTCGAGCAGCACATGTCCGGGCCGAAGCTCGGCGAGTTGCTGTTTCTTTTCGAACAGATGGCCGGATTTCATCCGCGGGAGCCGCACTGGTACATCCCGCTGATCGGGGTCGACCCGGCGTTGCAAGGGCGAGGGTACGGATCTAGATTGATGCGGCACGGGCTCGCGGCCTGCGATCGCGATCGGCAGTTGGTCTATCTGGAGGCAACCAGCCTCAACAACCGGCAGTTCTATGAGCGTCATGGCTTCCGGGTGCTGGGCGAGATCCGATCGGGCGATTCACCGCCGATGTTCCCGATGCAGCGCGAGCCCCGGTTACGCGCCCCCGCGCAAGTCTCTGGTCTTTTGGATGATTTCGAAGGGAGGAGCACGATATGAGCAAAGACAACGAACGCGCCGTCCTCGCGGGGGGCTGCTCCTGGATCATGCAGCAGTTGCTTCGCCACCGTGACGGGGTCATCTCCACGCGCGTGGGCTGGATGGGCGGAGAAGGCGACAACCCCACCGAGTTGACCAACGGCGGTCACGCGGAGGTGGTCGAGGTCATCTACGATCCGGATCGCCTGTCCTACCGGGAGTTGCTCGAATATTTCTTCATCGTCCACCGGCCCGACCTCGGCTCAGACGTCGTAGCGACCATCTACCGTTCGGAGATCTTCCACACGAGCGAGGCGCAGCGGGTGATCGCCGAGGAAACCATCTGCGACGTCGACGCATCCGGCCACTGGCCCGGCAAGGTGGTGACCCGCGTGACCCAAGCCGGCCGTTTCCTAGTGGACCCACCCAAGGACCAGGACTACCTCCAGCGCTTTCCGGTCGGTTGTCCGGCGCCCTTCCCACGGCAGAGTGAAGCGGGTGGGGTCTCCTAGGTGTTTGATCCCACGGTTTGATGGTGCGATCCATTCGCTGGAATGGAAGGAAGCACTATGGGACAAGTTCGTCACGGCTGCGCCACGACCAGGCACGCTATCCGAGCAGCAATACAGCGATCGCAAGCTTCGACCGCGGCGTTGAGCCGAGAACTCGGGATCAATCCGAAGACCGTCGCAAAATGGCGCAAGCGCGAGACCGTCGAGGATCGTAAGACCGGACCAAAGGAACCGCGCTCCAGCGTTCTCAGCGAGGAGGAGGAAGCGATGCCCTTGTTGCGGGCCGCCGCGCAGCCATAGCGGGTCTTGCCGACGAGGGTGTAACTGGGCAGTGTTGCATAAATCCCGAGAGGGATTCATCTCGTGAATCCAGCGTGGTGGGTGGGTGGCATGAGCAGACCGACACCCGCGATCTACAAGACTTCGAACTGGCCAGCCTATAACGAAGCGCTCAAGCGCCGTGGGTCGCTGACGATCTGGTTCGACCCCGCGATGAACTGGGATGCCGTGCCGAACGGCAAGCGCGGCCGACAGCAGACCTGCAGCGACGCCGCCATCCAAACCTGCCTGACGATGAAGGTGCTGTTCGGCATGGCGCTCAGACCGACGACCGGCTTCGTCGAGAGCCTGCTGCGCCTGGTCGGCCTGGACTGGGCTGTGCCAGACTTCAGCACGCTATCCCGGCGTCAGAAAACCTTGGCGGTGAACATCCCCTACCGCGGCTCCAAGGGCCCGCTCCATCTGCTGATCGACATCGAGCCGGTGAGCGCCACCGGTTCGAGCGAACCGGCGTCGTCGATCCGGTCTCGGTCAATCTCCATGCCGCGAGCCTATCACAGATCATCGCGGCCACTGCGGCCCAATCCGGCCGGTTACGATGGAGCGGCTATCCTCGCCGGAGCCGCGTCGAAACGAAGATGCATTGTCTGAAGCTTCTGGGCCAACGGCTCATGGCGCGGGATTTCGACCGCCAGGTCGCTGGGCTACAGGTCCGCATCGCCGTCCTGAATGACTACACCGCTCTCGGCATACCCGTCACAAAGGTCGCAGGATAAGTCCGTTCAGGGATAGGGGAAGCTCGGCCATCCGTTGATTTGCGCAACACAGCCATGCCGATCATCCCAAGATGGGGGTCAATGTTGCATGCCGATCCACACATCAGCGCATTTTCGCTCCGGCGACCGAAGTCGCCGAAACGTTCCGACGATGTTTGAGCCTTTCCCAAGAAGCAGGCGCTACTCCATATCGTACTTGTAGATGATGCCATCCTTCATGATCATGCCGAAGTTCGCCTTCGCATCGCTGATCAGGTCGAGGTTTTCCAGCGGGTTGCCGTTCACGAGGATCATGTCTGCATAGGCACCTTCCTCGATGACACCCAGCGGGCCGAGCGGATACGGCGTTAGCAGTCCCGACATCTTCAGCAATTCGGCGTTGTCGCAGGTGGCCATCTTCAGCGTTTCGTAGGGAGTGAACCAGCGCTGCATCTTGGCAAGCACGGCGCCCTGCCGTTTTGCGAGGTCCGCACTGAACAGCGTATCGGTGCCGAAGGCGATCTTGAGGCCCAGTTCCTTGGCAGTGCGATAGACAAAATCGGTTCCGTCGGTGACGAATTTGTATTTCGACTTCTGGAACTCGTTGAGGGCCGGTGCGTCTTCGTCATCAAGGAAGGGCTGCATGCTGAGCCACACGTCGTTGTCCTTGAACATCTGCAATGTTTCGCGCGTGGCCATATGCGCGTGCTCGACGCTTTTTGCCCCGTTTTCAATGGAGTGGACAACGGCTTCATCGTTGATCGCGTGGGTAGTCACATAGGTGCCCCAGGCTTCCGTCGCCTCGACAGCGGCCTTGAACTCCTCGTCGGTGAACTGGATGGTGTGGATCGGATCATAAGCCGAGGTGACACCGCCGCCGGCCATCAGCTTGATCTGCGTGGCCCCCTGCATGAGGTTTTCGCGCGTGCGTTTGAGCACATCCGCCACACCGTCGGTAATGTAGAACATGTTGCCGCGCTCGAAGGAGTGCAACTCGCCGGCGCCCTGCGGCACTTCCCGCGTCAGGCGGAAATCCTGATGACCTGCGGTGATCGACAGCGCCGGACCCGAGGGAAACACTCGCGGCCCGTCAATCAGACCCTGATCAGTCGCCTTGGCAATGTCGAACATCGGCCCGGCGGTATCGCGCACGGTGGTGAAGCCGCGTGACAGCGCGTTGTTCTGGGCCTTGGCGGCCAGCAGGTTCCAGTAGCCCTCGCCGGTCAGGGCCAGTTGCGCGATCGTCGCTTCGGCGAAGATGCCGTGCCAATGCGCGTCGATAAGACCGGGGATCAGCGTATAACCTTCTGCGTTTATCTCGAAGGCTCCCTCGGGCGCCTCGACATTGGCGTCGATGGTCGAAATCAACTGTCCGCTGACCAGAACATCGACATCCGCAAGCCCTTCATCGCAGCCGTTGAAGACCTGCGCGCCGCGGATAACCACGTTGTCGAACTTCATTTTGACATTGGTCGTCTCGATCTCTCCGACGACGCCCGCAGGAACGACGGCATGGTTCGAGTCGTGGGCGATTGCGCCAACCGGCGAAGCAGCGATTGTGGTGCAGAGAAGGAATGTTAGGGGACGGTTCTTCATGTTCAATTTCCTGTAAAGGTAGGAGTTGTGATGTCGACAGTATGCCTGTCGGGCTTATGTTGGGGCCGTATCAATGGGCGATGGCAGCGTCAAAAGTTGAGCACCTTGAAGCCGACCTGAATAGACCAGTCAGCTGGAGCGTCGCCGCCGAAAAGCACACCGGGCTTGATGAAGATCTGGCTGTCGCCGCCAAAGAGCGGCCCCGTCAGCATGCCTGCAGTCACCTGAAGACTACCGAAGGTGTCATCGGTCTCCCAATCGTGGATCACGGCGGGGTCGAAGGTAAGGTAGTATTTCGGGTTCGCCAGCTTCGGAACGTAGTAGAAATCGACCGTCGTGACGTTGAGGTTCTCGCCGTTGGCGTTTCCACCTTCCAGGCCGAAGGTCTGGACCCACGCGGGGGCGAAGATCGATCCGTTGTCGAGAAACCAGGCGTAAAAGACGGACGTTTCCAGGGCGAACTGGCCGTAGCCGGCGAAATCGGTTTCGGCCGTATCGAGGAAGAATTCGAGTGTGTACGCCGCTCCGTTGCTCTTGGTGAGGTGGAAGACGTCTATGTAGGTCAGGCTGATGTCGCCTAGTGCGAATTCGGACCCGATGTCGGGGTTCTGGGCATACGCCAGGGCCGCATCGCCAAGCCTAGGATGTGAATTGAACTCACTGTCGGAGAAGGGAATTGTGAGTCTGAATGCCTTGCTTCCATCGCCGAATGGCTGCAAGTAGAAGAGTTCGAGCAACCCGGTGTCCAGATCCGGGTTGATCTGGTTGAACTGGTACTGGATGCCGGCCTGCGTCGTCAGCAGCGTGGGATTGGTGCCGTTGTTGATCTCTTCGAGATCTCGCTGCAACTCAGGGAGGTTCGACCCATCCTGCGCGAGTGACGGTGGAGCAACGCAGACAACAGCCAGAAAAAGCGCGACGACAAAGCGAGAGCGGCCCTGCTCTTGCGACCGCGCCGCCGGCGGTTCGGCCATCTTGATGCTCCTGTGAAACATTCCCATTTTATCTGCCTTCGCTTTCTGTGCTGGTGTTATCGCTGGTGTCGTCGACGTCGTCACTCGACGCGCACCCTGTTCGAGTTGAGAGCTTTGACCAGAACTCTTTCTTCAATCCGTCCAGTATTTCTTCATATTCAACGGCGCGACAAGGTAGATCCTGCCAACGCGCGAGTGCTTCCTCGGCCAAGCCGATATCTTCGCAGATCGACATGAAGTCCGGGTCTTCCCGCGCGAGGCTGGCGATCTCCGAGCCCTGTTCGGGATCCTGTTCAACCAGCTTGCATAGAAAATCGTTCTTCGGCATCGGCTTCATGGCGTTAGTCCAACACCGAAAAGCCAACGTTTCAAACGTTGCTACATGTAACTTACGTTATGCATCTGTGCCGCACAGGTTGGGTGGCACAGCCTCTCTCGTGTGCTATGTCACCGATTGAAAGCCTTGCACAGGATCGGAGACGCTTGCCGTGCCGCGCCGCCAAACATCGAAGGTTCCGGAACTGACGGAAGAGAGCATCAGGCGTCAACTCGATCGGATACTTAGTTACAAAGAGCTTCAGGCGAGCGTCCGCCGCCGCGAGATGCTGACGTATGTTGTCGAAGAGTCTTTGGCCGGCCGCGACGATGAGATCAAGGCGACGACCATCGCGATGGCGGTCTTCGGGCGTGGGTCCGATTTCGACCAGCAGGCGGACCCGGTCGTACGTCTGGAAGCGCGCAAGCTCCGCCGAGATCTCGACAACTACTATGCGGAAAGCGGCAGGGACGATCCGATCCGCATCAGCATCCCAAAGGGGCGCTACATTCCGAGATTTACCGCGCAAGGTGTCATACAGCCCGATGAAAGCCCTCCGGCGTCGGAACCGGCAGACGCCGGCTATCGGACGTCGAGGTCGCAAACGTGGTTCAACGCGCGCAATGGCCTGATTGCGGTCGTTTGCATGGTGATCGTTGCCGCAGTTCTTGCATGGAACGCGCGACCGGACCGCAACTCGCCGTTACCCGCCGCAAGGGACGCAGAAACTGTCGCCATACTCATTGAAGATTTCGACGCCCGCACGGATGAGGAGGTTGTATCACTCGTCGCGGCAGGGCTGACCCATGAGATCGCCTCGGCCCTGATCAGGTTTCCGGATCTTGCCGTGCATATGGCACCCGACCAGGTCATAAGTGTCTCCGAGACCTCAACACCCCCAAGCAAATCTCCGACGACGGATTTTATGGTGACCGGCGACGTCTGGCGGGAGGACAGCGATCTTTTCGTTCGCGCCGAACTCATCAGGAGCAAAGATCTGGAGATCTTATGGAGCGAACGCTACGCTGGGGGTGCAGAGGGCCAGGGCATCACCGACATCCTGGACTCGATTTCATCGGAGATCGCCTCGGCAATCGGCCAGCAATACGGATATGCGATGCGCGATGTCCGCGCCCAACGACTGCCCCGTAGCAACGATCCGAGCCTGCGGGGCTTTGCCTGCGTTGCGAGCGCGCAGATTTACCGCCGGACGTATCACCGCGATGAGTATCAGGCGGTACGGGAGTGTCTTGAAGCCACCGTTGTCGAGAACCCCGATTATGTGCGGGCGTGGGCGATGCTTGCCTACCTGCGCAACGATGCGGCACGTTTCGGCCACGAGAACGTCCTCTCGAGGGAAGATGCATTCGAACTTGCGCGGCAAGCCGCTACCCGTGCGATCGACCTTGACCCTCTGGATACGGATGCGTTGCAAGCAATGTCGCATGTCGAGCAGTACGCGGGAGATATTGAGCGATCTATTGAATTTGCGCGCCGGGCAGTGGAAGTTAACCCCAACGATCCGGCCGCCCTTGCCAATCTTGCGATCCGTTATGGTATTGCTGGACGTTTTTCCGAGGGCGTACCGATAATGCATCGCGCGATAGACCGATCGATCGCGCCGCCGCCATTCTACTTTCATCTGCTGGCCGCAGATCACCTTATGAAGAAAGAGTGGCCGGCGATGCTCTCGGCCGCGGAACGAGCGTCCAGAGACGGTTGGTCGTTCGGCCAGGCGATGCTTGCAATTGCTTACACTAAACTGTCGAACGGACAAGCCGCTCTTGAGGCATTTGAACGAATGGCAGAACTCGATCCGCCGCTCGCTGAAGATCCGAGGGCGTGGCTTGAGGGGCACAATATGCCTCAAGTCCTCGTCGAAGCCGTCCTCGCGGGCCTTTCCGATGCGCGAGCCGCTTTTCCAGAGTAGCAGATGTAACCCCAACGCCCCAAATTCGCCCTTTCGGCGAAGCAATACGGTAATCCTCCCCATGGTTAATGGGATGCGAACGTAGAATTTTCTCGGCAGGATGAACGAGGAGATGCCGATGAAGAAGAGCCGTTTCACCGAAGCCCAGATCATGGGCGTGCTGCATCAGGCCGAAGGCGGGTTGCTGTCCGAGCAACTCTCGGATGCGTGCGATGGCGGTCTTGCGGGCGGCGCCGGCGCGCAGGCCGTAGTGGCGGATGCGGTGGAAGCCGTCGGGCAGAATGTGCATCAGGAAGCGGCGGATGAACTCGCCTGTGTCGAGCCGCATGAGTTTTTGCCGGTCGCCATGCCTGATGCGGTAGTCCTTCCAACGGAAGGTCACGCTATCGGTATCGGCGCTGATCAGGCGGCTGTTTGAGATCGCGACACGGTGGGTGTATCGGCTGAGATAGGCCAGCACCGCCTCCGGGCCGCCGAAGGGCGGTTTGGCGTAGACCACCCATTCGGCCTTTCGAAACGGGGTGTCCGCCGTCAGCGCCTGTGGGCCATTTTGACGTGATTGCGCAACGGAGGATTACTGGCTCATCGTAACCGCCAAGAAGTGGAGATGAGACAGGGCTCTGTTGCACAAATCGGCTGATGGCCGAGATTCCCCTATCCCCGGGCAGACTCATCCCTCGGCTTCAGTGACAGGTATGCCGAGCGCAGTGTAGCGGTTCAGGATGGCGATGCGGACGTGGAGTTCCGCAGCCTGGCGGTCAAAGTCCCGCGCCATGAGCCGCTGGCCCAGCAGTTTCACGCAGTGCATCTTCGTTTCGACGCGGCTCCGGCGGTGGTATCCGCTCCATCGTCGCCAGAGCGCGCGGCCGAGGTATTTCGAGGCGCGCAATGCTTCGTTTCTTGCGACCGCCCCGGCGGTGACAGTCTTCCACGGCTTGGCATTCTTCCGTGGTGGGATGACGGCCTGAGCGCCGCGGTCAGCAATCGCATCGTGGCACTTGCGGGTGTCGTAGGCACCGTCTGCGGTGACGCTACCGATCTCTTGGTCCGCCGGGATCTGGCCGAGCAGGTCAGGCAGCACCGGCGCATCGCCGACATGGCTCCCGGTGATCTCGACGGCACGAACCTCCAACGTCTGCTCGTTGATCCCGAGATGGATCTT
>NZ_JAOVQO010000022.1:0-59452 GCF_025673475.1 Albidovulum salinarum
TGTCGAGGACGGTCGCGCCCTCGGGGATCTCGTCCACCGGGAAATACTGCGCCTTTTCCTGCACATAGACCATCTGTTTGAAATCGAGCATCTCGATGCCGATCTCCTCCTGGTGCTTCCTGACCAGTTCCTGCGCCGCATAGGGGTCGTAGAAATCCTTGCCCTGGCTGTTCTTGCCGGGGCCCGCATGGTCGCGCCCGACGATGAAATGCGTGAGCCCGTGGTTCCTGCGGATGATCGCGTGCCACAGCGCCTCGCGCGGGCCGCCCATGCGCATCGCGAGGTTGAGAAGGCTGAGATGCGTGGTCGCGGCCGGGTACTTGTCGAGGACCGCCTCGTAGCAGCGCACCCGGGTGAAGTGGTCGACATCGCCGGGCTTGGTCATGCCGACGACCGGGTGGATGAGGAGGTTGGCCTGCGCCTCCTTGGCGGCGCGGAAGGTCAGTTCCTGATGCGCGCGGTGCAGGGGATTGCGGGTCTGGAAGGCCACGACCTTGCGCCAGCCGAGCTTGCGGAAATAGGCGCGGAGCTCGTTCGGCGTGTCGCGGCGGGCCTTGAAATCGTAATGCACCGGCGGCTGGATGCCGGTGATCGGGCCGCCGAGATAGACCGAGCCCGCGGTGTTGTGCAGGTAGTTGACCGCCGGATGGGCGAGGTCGTCGGCGCCGAAGACGCCCTCCGCCTCGCGCGCCTTGTTCGGCACCCACTTGTCGGTGACCGAGAGGATCGCGAGGATCACGCCCTCGGCGTCCCTGAGCGCGATGTCCTGGCCGGGCTCGACCTTCTCGGCGAAGGCTTCCGAGACGTCGAGCGTCACCGGCATCGGCCAGAGCGAGCCGTCGGCGAGCCGCATGTCCGCGACCACGCCGTCATAATCGGCCTCGGTCATGAAGCCCTTCAAGGGGTGGAAGCCGCCGTTCATCAGAAGCTCCAGGTCGCAGACCTGGCGCTGGGTGAGGTCCCAGGACGGCAGCGCGCCGGCCTCGTGCTTCAGCTTCTGGGCAGACTCGTACGAGACGTATAGCTCCGGGATCGGAGCGTGCCGGGCCATGAGCCCGGCCGGCTTCCTTTGCGCACTCTCGCTACCGTCCTTCATGCCGCGAACGCTCCCACCCGGATCCGGTGTTCGTGAAGCCGATCGTAATGCGGCTTCATCCGGCGGTGCACCTGCTTCACGCGGGAAGGCGTGTCCTCGAGCGTGACGTACTTGCGCGCCTGCGGCTTGAGCCCGGTCGAGTTCTTCAGGTTTTCGTGGAACGATCCGCCGTCCCACCAGCTGTACTGGCCGGTATCGGCGCCGGGCGCCCAAGTCAGCGCCTCGGGGATGAACGGGATGCCGACCGCCGCGCAGAAGGCCTCGGTCATCTCGTAGGGGTTCTCGAGCAGGTCGTCGCTGTCCACGACCGGCGGCGGCGTGCCGTTCAGCGCGGTGAGAAGGTCGAAGAGGGCGCGCTGCTCGGGAAAGCCGACCTCGCCCTCGTCGAAGTCCGGCCATTTGTCGTAGATCGAGGTGATCGTCTTGGCCGGGTCACGGATCAGGAAGGCATGGGTGAAGTGCGACAGGAAATCCGCATCCCACATGTGGTTGATGTAATGCGGGAAGTCCTTGATGAAGACCGGCTTTTCCTTCGCCGCGGCCTTGAGGTCTTCCCACACGCTTTCGAGTGTCAGGCCCGGCGTCGTCCGGTCGCCCTCCTTCCAGCGCTGCCAGAGCGGCGCTTCGCCCTGGTACCAGGCCTCGCCGAACGGCTCGTGGAAGCAGGCGAGGTCGCCGCGCTGGCGCATCATCCATTCGAAGGCGGTGGAGGTGGACCTCGGCACGGCCCAGAGCGCTACGATCTTGTGCATGAGGTCATCCTTTCAGCGAGGAGAGAAGCTTGCCCTGCCGGGTCGTGGGCGCGAGGCCGAGGGTCTTGAAGATCCGCCAGTAGAGGGCCGTATCGTGGCCGATGACGGGCTTGCCGAGCATCTCCTCCAACTCGACCTCGAGATGCACCGGGCGTTGCGCGAGGCCGTCGCCCGCGCGCCGGAAGTTGCACATGCCGTTGATAAGATAGGCATCCGCATCGGGTGCCTTGTCGGCGACGTATTCGAAGCTCTTGCGCGCCAGATCACCGTCGAAACACCAGATGCAGTCGTTCACCTCCTCCTGCGTCTCGAACCAGCCCTGGTCGACGAAGTTGCCGGCCCAGATCACGTCGAAACCGGCCTCCTTCCAGAACGCCACCGTGCCCTGCCACCAGCCCGGCCAATGATAGGCGCCGTTGAGCGCGACCTTCTCGACATTCATCGCGCGGAGCGCCTCGACCATCGCGTAGCCCGCCATGTGGAAGGGGGTCTGGTACTTCTCGCTGAGCATCTCGCAATGCTGGCGGACACCCTCGACGCCCAGCCCCGAGGCATGCACCCAGTTCGAGCCAACCTGGCCGCAGACATCGGCGCCATTGTTGGCCATGCAGTGGACGAAGTCCTCAAGCATGTCGAACTTCTGCTTACGCTGGTCGAGCTGGTGCCGATATTCGGGCACATGCAGCATCCAGCCATGGACGCCCACGGTCTCCGGCGCCATGCGGAGGAAATCAGAGGGCGCCGCGTCCCAGTCCTGCGGCGGACAGGTGAATCCCACCTGATGGGGGAAGAGCTTGTTCTTCGGATCGGCCCAGTGGGCGGGTTTGACGTAGTCCGGCATCGCGCGTCCTGCCTCTCGGTTGGAATGCGCCAAGGTTCGCCGCTGACCGCGCCGATTTCCATTGCTTTGTGCGTGCCATTCCATATCAATTCGGATATGGGACAAAGGCGATACCGGATACCCTCCACGAGTGCTCTCGTCGCCTTCGAAAGCGTCGCGCGCCTTGGCGGCATCGGTCGAGCGGCCGACGAGCTGAACACCTCGCAATCGGCCGTCAGCCGGCACATCAAGCATATCGAGGATGAGTTCGGCACGCGGTTGACCGAGAAGTCCGGAAGGGGAATCGTCATCACCCGCGCAGGCGAGGCATATCTGCGTGTCGTGACCACCGCGCTCGAAAGTCTCAACGCCGCCGGAAGCGCCCTTCGGGCGGCGGACGAGGACGTGACGATCGCCTGCACGCACGAGGTGTCGCACCTCCTGCTGATGCCGCATTTCGCAAGATTGCGTGAATCGCTCGGCCGCGGCGCCCGGATCCGGATCCTTACCTGCGAATACGAGACGGTCCCGCTGATGGTGAATGCCGGCGCCGACCTGACGTTCGAATATGTTGAGGATGTGCCGGAAACCGGCTGCATCGAGATCCTTCCGGAAGAGATCGTTCCCGTTGCCTCGCCGTCTTTTTTGGCGATGCATGCCGGGATATTGGCGCAACAGCCCGGGGCCTGGCGGGGGGTGCCGCGACTCGCGCTCACGAAGGCCAATCTCGGCTGGGCCACGTGGGAGGACTGGTTCGCCGCCATCGGTACGGACGCGCCGGCGACCGAGGTCGAGACCCACGACAACTATGTCTACCTGCTCGAGGCGGCCGCGGCCGGAGCGGGGCTGGCACTGGGCTGGAGAGGCTTCGTCGACCGGTACCTGCAGTCCGAGGCGCTGGTCGCGGTCAGCGGACGTTGGATCACCCGTCCCCCGAAGCTCGTGGCGCGGCTGACACGCCGGGGCGAACGCAACCGCAACGCCGTGCGGTTTCTGCCGCTCCTGTCTCGGCTTCTGAGCAACCGACGCACCTGAACATCGCTCCGCCGCGGGCCGGGCCCTGACACCGTCCTTTCAAGGCGGGAGTGCCCGACGGCCGCACCGGTCATGTACCGATGGGCGCGCGCCAGCGGCACCTGACGCAGAGAGGCACCTTTCGGGCTCCCTTGGACAAGCGCGGGCGCAGGCACCGCAAACGCAGTGCCCGCACCCGCCATCGGGCCAATGATCGCAGAGGCCTGAGGTCGAGCGGCGACCGGCTTCGGCGCAAGCGCCGGCTCGCCGGTGATGGGCATCGGTGCCGTGACGGGCCTTGCACGGCTTCGCGTCCTGCGGGGCGCGTGTAACGGCTGACCGGCGCCGGCAGGCGGTCTGCCTGCAAACGCGATCGCTCGCGGATCGAACCGCCCGCGCCATCCCGCAACCCCGCCTTGACCTGCTTGTGACGCCCACCACCATCCGCGCTGGCTTCCGCAGCCGCAGGCGTTGAAGGTGTCACCGCTCACCGCAACGCCTTTTACAGAACGCCTCCAATCCAGACCACGAGACGGTCGAGGCGTCGCAGAAAAAGAAGTGATTTCAACGGGAAGGATGGTACCGCCTCCCCGGCTCGAACGGGGGACCCCCAGATCCACAATCTGGTGCTCTAACCAACTGAGCTAAGGCGGCACTCGAGGGGGATTTAGCTCCCCGCCCGCGCGATTGCAAGGGCAGATTGCGCAAGCTCCGCCAACTCGGAGCGTCAACGAAAGCTCTGGGAGCAGGTCATCTTCTCTCCCTCGCCGGCTGGTCCGGTGGCCGATCCGATGACGCGGAAGCCGTGCGCGGCACTGAGCGCGCGGCTGCTCGATCCGGTCCATACGCCCTTCTGTCTCGCAGGATGATCGCGGGCATGCTTCGCCGCCCTACAGCCACCTTGTCTCGGCCGGCCATTCGCGCTAGCGGGGGCGGATCACTGACGGAGGCCAGCCATGGGCATCGACAAGGAAAGCGACATCGCCGCCAATCTGCAGATCGGGCCGACCTCGCTCGGCATGGTCCGGATCTATGTCGAGGCCGAGGGCATGGAACTGCCGCTCGACTTCGATCCCGAGGAGGCCGAGGAGATCGCCGAGGAACTGCGCGCCGCTGCCGAGGCCGCGCGCGACATGGGCGGATCGGTCAAGGGAAAATCCCCGAAGCGGTGACACCGGGGTCGCGGTAGCCCTGCAGCCGGAGCGCGGCGTGGCGGGCGAATTTCTGCACCATCACCTTGCGCCGCGCGCCCGCGAGCGGCGCCTCGGGACCGATCCGCAGGATCTCGGCGTCATAGGCATCCGCGAGGATCAGCCCGGTCCCGTCGGGCAGGAGCTCGGTCGGGAAGTCGGCGTCCACCGCCCAGAAGAAGCGGTCGCCCCATTCGAGGTAGTTGTGCCACTTGCGATCGGAGGTGAAATCCGTCCGGCTCGACTTGCATTCGACGATCCAGATCTCGCCCTTCGGGCCGAGCGCCATGACATCGACCCGGAGCCCCGGCGCGGGCACCAGTTCTTCCACGGTCGCGAAGCCGTGGTGGAGAAGGTGGCGGCACACGCCGCGGGCCAGGAGCTGGCCGGGTTGAAGATCGTCTGGCATCGCCCAAATATGAACGCAACGTGAACATCTGTCCAGTGCGGCGGAGCCGGGGCCGCATCAGCCCCCTTGCCGTGGTGTGGACTTCGCCCTATCTCTGGCGCTGGCGGGTTCTGCCCCTCTCGTGCGAGGCCCTTTTCCAGTGGCCGATAATCATTTCCGAGGGAGCTGGCTCTGTCAGGACCGTGGTCTTGATACCTGGCGCCCACCTGGTTGAACCAGGCTCTCGGGAAAAACACGCCTTCACGGTTGCCGCGGTTCCCGCCACCTTCGTTCACCGAGGCCCCTGAGCCTCAGGGCGCCGCAGGCGGCGCCTGCCTCCGGCGGGGATGCTTGCAGCAATATGAAGACCGGTCAGCGGCGTCCGGCGGGGACCGGGGCGGCGACGGGCGTCGCCGACGATGCGGGAACGCGGTCTGGCTTGCCTCCGCCATCCTCGTCCTCGGCCAACCGCATCACCGCGATGCCGAACTGCACGCCGGAAAATACGATCCCGTTGAACACCACGAGCATGATCACGGCGATCCAGCCCTCCTCGGTCGCGCGCACGAGGTGCCAGAGATTGGCGACGTTAAGCCACAGGAGGAGCCCGGTGAATGCGAGCCCGAGCACGAAACCGATGGCGACATGGCGGATGTAGAGGCGCACGAGTGCAGGCATGGCGAGTCTCCCTTTCCTTTCAGTCTAACGCCGATCCGCGACGGATGTGAGGGGCAAGCGGTCGCCCCACCGCCCTGCGGGCTTGATTCGCAGGGAACCGTGCTATCCTGCGCCGGTACCGGCGATCAAGGGTGATGCCATGCTGTTCCGCCAGCTCTTCGACAAGACCTCCAGCACCTATACCTATCTGCTCGCCAGCCGCGTCGGCGCCGAGGCGCTCTTGATCGACCCGGTCTACGAGCAGACCGAACGCTACCTGAAGCTCCTGGAGGAGCTCGACCTCAGGCTCGTGAAGGTCGTCGACACTCATGTCCATGCCGACCATGTCAGCGCGATGGGCAAGCTCCGTGACGCCACCCGCTGCGTCACGGTGATGGGCGAGCAGTCGCCCGCCGACATCGTCTCGCTCCGGGTCCGCGACATGGATGCGCTGACGATCGAGGGGATCACGCTCACCGCGCTGCATACGCCGGGCCATACGAGCGAAAGCTACAGCTTCCTGATGGACGACCGGGTTTTCACCGGCGACACGCTGCTGATCCGCGGCACGGGGCGCACCGATTTCCAGAACGGCGATCCCTATGCCCAGTATCATTCGCTCTTCGAGCGGCTCCTGACGCTGCCCGAGCAGACCTTCGTCTTCCCCGCGCATGACTACAAGGGCGACACGGTCAGCACGATTGGCGAGGAAAGACGCTACAATCCGCGACTTCAGGTCAAATCGGTCGAGGAATATGCCGAGATCATGAACAATCTCAACCTGCCCAACCCAGCGATGATGGATGTCGCAGTGCCGGAGAACCTCAGGCTCGGGCTCCGGCTGGAGGCGCAGCACCGGGTGCCGGCGATCGAGGTCGAGGAGCTCTTGGCGACGTGGCCGCCCGAGGGTGTCACGCTTGTCGATATCCGCGAAGAGGGGGAGCGCGCGCGGTTCGGGGTGATTCCCGGGTCGATCCACGCACCCTATGGGCAGTTCGACCAGTACTGCGGCCGCTCCGGCCCGCTTGCCGGGCTCGCGAAGGACGGGCGGATCGTGCTTTACTGCGCGGTGGGCGAACGCTCGACACTGGCGGTCGAGATCGCCGGGGAACTCGGGCTGAGAAACGTCGCCCATATCCCCGGCGGGTTCAGCGCATGGAGTCGGGCGGGCGGCGCGGTGGAGCGGGTCTGAGGCTCAGAACGCCTCGGGCCGCGCCTCGCGCGCCATGTGGTCGAGAACGGCGTTGACGAATTTCGGCTCCTTGCCTTCGGGGAAGAAGGCGCGGGCGACGTCGACGAATTCGGTGATCACGACCTTCGGCGGGGTCGCGGGCAGGAGGAGTTCCGCCCCGGCGGCGCGGAAGAGCGCCCGCAGCACCGGGTCGATCCGGCCGATCGGCCATTTCGCCACCAGCGCCCGGTCGGTCATCTGGTCGATCCGGGCCTGGAGGTTCACCGCCTCCTCGATGATCTGGCGGAAGAGATGCGGATCGCCCTCGGCCATCTCGTCCTCTTCGTAGGTCGCGCCGAAGCGGTGCGTCTCGAATTCGCGGCGCACCTTGTCGACGGTCTGGCCGGCGGCCTCCATCTGGAAGAGCGCCTGCACGGCATAGAGCCGCGCGGCCGATTTCATCTGGCGTTTGTCGGCGGCGGTCGGTTTGGGGTCTTCGGCGCTCATGCGCGGGTCGGTCCTTCGGGTTCTCCGGCGATGCGGAATTCCTCGCCCGCGGGCTTGAATCCGATGCCTTTCGTCTGGCGCGCCCATTTGCGGGAAAGTGCGACCAGATGCAAGGCCGCCGCTGCGGCACCGCCGCCCTTGTTCTGGTCGGCCGGATCGGCGCGGACCTCGGCCTGGCGGCGGTTCTCGACCGTGAGGATGCCGTTGCCGATCGCCACCCCGTTCAAGCCCAAGAGCGTCAGCCCGCGCGACGAATCGTTGCAGACCGTGTCGTAATGCGTGGTCTCACCGCGGATGATGCAGCCCAAGGCCACGAAGCCGTCGTAGTCGGCCATCCGGCTCGCCATGCCGATTGCGGTCGGGATCTCCAGCGCGCCCGGCACCTCGACGAGGTCGACCTCGGCCCCGGCCTCGGCCGCGACCGCCTTCGCCCCGGCGATGAGATTGTCGGCGATATCCTTGTAATAGGGCGCGACGACGATCAGGAGTTTCACCCGCTTGTCGAATGTCGGCAGGTCGAGCGTGTGGTGGATTTCCTGTCCGGCCATGGATCAGTCCTCGCTGATGGGCCGCGTGCCCGCGATGTGGAGGTCGTAGGCGTCGAGCCCGAGATACCGGGTCAGTGGCGAATCCGTGAGCAGGATCAACTGCTTCAGCCCCATGGCCGAGAGGATCTGCGCGCCAAGCCCGGTCTGCTTGACGGTGCGCGGTCCCTCATCCGCCTCGACCACGAGTTTCGACTTCGGATCGCGGAAGAGGCAGACCGCGCCCCTGCCCTCTGCCGCGATGATCTTCATCGCGCGCGCGAGCTCGCCCTCGGGCGAAGGGCCGAGCGCCAGCACGTCCTCGAGCACGTTGAGCGCATGGGTCCGCACCAACACCGGCTCGGGCGTGGTGATGTCGCCCTTGGTCAGGACGACATGTTCCGTCCCCTCGGTCTGGTCTGTGAAGATCCGCATCGTCCAGTCGCCGCCATAGGCGGAGGTGACGGTCTTGCGGCTCGTCTCGCGCACGAGGTTGTCGTGGCGGCGGCGATAGGCGATGAGGTCGGAGATCGTGCCGATCTTGAGCTTGTGCCTGGCGGCGTATTTCACGAGGTCCGGCAGCCGCGCCATGGTCCCGTCCTCGTTCATGATCTCGCAGATCACGCCCGAGGGGTTGAGACCGGCGAGCCGCGCCACGTCGACGGCAGCCTCGGTATGGCCGGCGCGGACCAGCACGCCACCGTCGCGGGCACGCAAGGGGAAGATGTGGCCCGGCGTCGCGATGTCGGCCGGCCCCTTCGAGGGGTCGATCGCAACCGAGACGGTCAGCGCGCGGTCATGGGCCGAGATGCCCGTCGACACGCCCTCGCGCGCCTCGATCGAGGTGGTGAAGGCGGTCTCGTGGCGCGAGGAGTTCTTGGCCGACATGAGCTGCAAGCCCAGCGCCTCGATCCGCGCCGAGGTCAGCGTCAGGCAGATCAGGCCGCGGCCATGCGTGGCCATGAAGTTGATCGCGTCGGGCGTGCACATCTGCGCCGGGATCACGAGGTCGCCCTCGTTCTCGCGGTCCTCGTGATCGACGAGAATGAACATGCGCCCGTTGCGCGCATCCTCGATGATCGCCTCGATGGGCGAAATCGCGTCTTTGAGATCGGCCGTCATCGCATCCGCCCCGCTCTTGTCATCCAACGGTGGCGATAGCCCAATGCCGGAGCTTTGGCCAGCCCGGAGGCGACGCTCAGATGCCGCCCACCGCCGTTTGGCCGCCGAAATAGCGCGCGGCGGTCAGGAACCCCGCCATCCGCGCCGCCGCGACCCAGTCGCGCTCCAGCGCCGTCTCTCCGATTACCACCACGGCGCCGGCCGGTTGACCGCCCTCCGCCAGGAGGGTGCGGAGCGCCGCGCGGGTCTCCGACCAAGTCTGGGCGAGGCCCGGCGCGCGGGCCGCCGCCCCGATCGCGACGCCCTGCCCCGCAAGCCCTTCGCGCACGCGGCCCGGATCGAGCGGCGGCTGCGCCGCGAGAAGCCGCGACACGCCGCCGAGCGCGGCGAGCTTCGCGGCATCCGCCGGGGCCATCCGGTCGCCTTCCCGGATCAGGCGGAGCGCATTCGTCGAGAAGAGAAAAGCCACGATATCGTGGCCCGAAGTGGCACGAAAACCGGCATAGGTCCGGTAATCGAGCCCAAGCTCGGCGGCGCGTCTCACGCGGAGCCGCACGATCTCTACCGGCAGCGTCGGCAACAGCGCGGACCGCGCCGCGCTCCAGCAATGCCGGCGCCAGCTTGCTCCGGGCTCAAGCGTCGGACCGCCGTTGTGGCCGGGATAATTCATCTGCAACCGCCATTGATGCCGTTCGGTCAGGCTTGCATCCGCCGGCCGCTCTGGCAAGCCGCGCGCGCCGCGCCCCGCTGACCCAGACCCGGATTGCCCGATTAACCGGCACGCGCCCCTCCGTCCGGTCGAAAACGCAGCAGGCCCGGAACGGCTTTCAGCGTGCCGACCAGTCCCGGAGGCGCGCGACGTAGCGCGCGAGCGTGTCGATCTCGAGATTGATCCTGTCGCCGACCTTGGCCCGCCCCCAGGTGGTGACCTCCTTGGTATGCGGGATGATGTTGACGCCGAACTCGGCGCCGTCGACCTCGTTCACCGTCAGCGAGGTGCCGTTCAGCGCCACCGAGCCCTTCGGCGCGATGAAGCCCGCCAGCGCCTCGGGGGCGCGGAAGGTGAAGCGCGTCGAATCGCCCTCAACCTTCATCGCGACGATCTCGGCGACGCCGTCGACATGGCCCGAGACGATGTGGCCGCCAAGCTCGTCGCCCACTTTCAGCGCACGTTCGAGGTTGATCCGGTGGCCAACGGTCCACGCGCCGATATTGGTCTTGGCGACGCTCTCGGCCGAGATGTCGACGTCGAACCAGCCGCGCGGTTCTTCGCCGGTGGCGACGACGGTCAGACAACAGCCGTCGCAGGCGATCGAGGCGCCGATGTCGATCCCGTCTACGCGGTAGGCGGTGGCGATCCGGGCGCGCAGGTCGCCCTTCTTTTCCAGCGCGACGACCTCGCCGATATCGGTGACGATCCCTGTGAACATCGGAGCTCTCCCTTTGCCCCCTGCCTAGCGCCGCGCCGGTCGCGCCGCAAGGGCCGGGCGCGGCCCCATAGGTGCAGCGGGAATGTCGCGGCTCCGCCATAGTCTCGCCGCGACGCCCTGCCAGAAGCGGAAAGGCCGTGACAGGCGACCCATTCCGGGGCAGACAGGCCGTCAGGATCACAACGGAGCAGGCTTGCAATCAACGCCGTTACATGGGGACAGGACGCGACGGTTTCTGATGCTTCAGGGACCGCACGGGCCGTTCTTCCGCCGTTTGGGCGACATGCTCCGTGCCGCCGGCGCGGAGGTCTGGCGCGTCGGCTTCAACAAGGGCGACGAGGTCTTCTGGGGCCGGAAGGGCTACATCCCCTTCACCGGCCGGGCCGAGGGTTGGTCGGCGACCTGCGCCAGCCTCCTCGACGATCTTTCGATCACCGACATCGTGCTCTATGGCGACGGCCGCCCGGTCCATGCCGCCGCCGTCGCCGCGGCGCGTGAGCGCGGCCTTACCGTCCATGTCTTCGAGGAGGGCTACCTGCGGCCCTACTGGGCGACCTACGAGCGCGGCGGATCAAACGGCAATTCGCGTCTGATGGCGATGTCGGTGGCCGACATGCGCACGGCGCTCGCGCGCTCCGACATGGAGCTGCCGAAGGCGCCGGCCCATTGGGGCGACATGCGCGAGCATATCTTCTACGGCGCGCTCTACCATTTCATGGTGCTCGCGCTCAATCGCCGCTACCGCGGCTTCCGGCCCCATCGCGGCATCACGGTCGCGGCCGAGTTCCGTCTGCATCTGAAACGCCTCCTCGCCATGCCCTGGCACCGGCTCCAGCGCCGGATCGCCACCTGGCGGATCCGCTCCGGTGGCTTTCCTTATCATCTTGTGCTGATGCAGCTCGAACATGACGCGAGCTTCCGCGAGCACTCCGACTTCGCCTCGATGACCGAGTTCCTGACGCTCTGTCTCGACTCCTTCGCGACCGGGGCGCCGCGTCATCACCATATCGTCTTCAAGGCCCATCCGCTCGAGGACGAGCGCGCCGCGGTGGGCCGCACGATTCGCGACACCGCGCGCCGGCTCGGCATTTCCGGGCGCGTGCATTTCGTCCGCGGCGGAAAGCTCGCCCAGCTTCTCGATGCGGCGCGGAGCGCGGTGACCGTGAACTCGACCGCCGCGCAGCAGGTGCTGTGGCGCGGCCTGCCGCTCAAGGCTTTCGGGCGGGCGGTCTACAACCAGCCGGAGTTCGTCTCCGCCCAGCCGCTGACCGCGTTCTTCGCCGAACCGCAGCGCCCCGATGGGCGCGCCTATCGCGACTACCGGCATTATCTGCTCGAAACCTCGCAGGTGCCCGGCGGCTTTTACTCCTCGCGCAGCCGGCGCCGCCTGCTCAGGCAGGTCGTCGACATGATGCTTGCCGCCGACGACCCCTATGACGCGCTGGTCTCCGGCACGGCGGCGCCCCGACAACAGTTGGTAGCCGTCGAATAGTTGCACTGGCCTTCACCGCTCCGGTTGGCTAGGTTCTCGCGCATTCTTCAGACTCATCCCCGCAAGAGGAGCCCCGAGCAGTGAATTTCGTCGCAGCCCGTTGGGCCAGATCCGTGACCCTTGTCGTTGCAGTGGCGAGTCTCGCCGGTTGCGGCCTCCCGCGCTCCGGCCCGACCAGGGGCGAACTGCTCGAAACCGATGCCACACCGGGCGACAACGCCGTCGTCGTGCCAGTCGACAGGCGGATCGCGCGGGCCGCTTCCATGACGCCGGCGCTCGGCTTTTCGAAGGATTTCCAGTCGGCGGGCATCGTCGGATCCGACGACATCCGCCCCGGCGATGTGCTCGGCCTCTCGGTCTGGGAGAACGTGGACAACGGCCTTCTCGTCAGCCAGGGCATGAACTCGACCGCGCTCACCGAAGTGCAGGTCGACGGCGACGGCTTCATCTTCGTGCCCTATGCCGGCCGCGTCCGGGCCGCCGGAAACACGCCCGAGGCTCTGCGCCAGCTCATCACCGGCAAGCTCGACCCCCAGACGCCGGACCCGCAGGTAACCGTTTCCCGAATCGCGGGCGACGGCGCCACCGTCACGGTGCTGGGCAAGATCGGCGGCCAGGGCGTCTATCCGCTCGAACGGCCGACCAGGACGCTGTCGGCTATGCTCGCCAAGGCCGGCGGCGTGGTGATCGAGCCGGAGGTCGCGCAGGTCGTCGTCACCCGCGGCGGCCAGACCGGCCGGGTCTGGCTCAAGGATCTCTACTCCAATCCCCGCATGGACATCGCGCTCCGCCCCGGCGACGTGATCCTGGTGGAAAAGGACCAGCGCAGCTTCACCGCCATCGGCGCGACCGGCGCGCAGAGCCGCGTCCAGTTCGAGACCCAGTCGCTCTCGGCGGTGGAAGCGCTTGCCCAGGTTGGCGGTCTTTCCACGAATTTCGCCGATGCGACCGGCGTCTTCGTACTGCGCGACGAAACGCCGGCGGTGGCGAACGCGGTGCTCGGCCGCGCCGACATCGCCGAGCCGCAACGCATCATCTATGTTCTTGACCTGACCAAGCCGAACGGCCTGTTCAACGCCCGCGACTTCATGATCCGCGACGACGACACGGTCTATGTGACCGAGGCGCCCTATGTGCAGTGGACCAAGACCTTCGCGGCCGTGAACGGCAGCCTGTCTCCGGTCAACTCGATCGCCTCGCTCACCGGGAACTGATGATCGCTCAACCTGCAGACCCAGCCGCCGGAGCGCAGGCCCGGCGGCTGTTCGTCTTTTCCGGCGGCTTCCTGACCCAGCCGCGGATCCGCCGGATCCTGACGCTCGCGGGCTACGACATCCGGATCGGCAAACCGCGCGCGGAGAGCGACCTGATCGGCGTCTGGGGCAAGAGCCCGACCGCGCCGCGCGGCGAGGCGGTCGCGGATTGGACTGGAACTCCGGTCGTGCGGATCGAGGACGCCTTCCTGCGCTCGATCCGGCCCGGACGCGAGGGCGGCGAACCGCCGCTCGGCCTCCTGATCGACCCCAGGGGGGTGCATTTCGACAGCTCGGCACCGTCGCAAATCGAACATATCCTCACGACCGACCCTCTCGACGACGGCGCCGTTCTCCAGCGCGCGCGCGACGGGATCGAGCGGCTGAAGGCGCTCCACTTGTCGAAATACAACAATTTCGACCCCGCGCTGCCGGTTCCGGAACCGGGCTATGTCCTTGTCCTCGACCAGACCCGGGGCGACGCCTCGATCGAGCATGGCGGCGCGAATGCCGCGAGCTTCCGCGAGATGCTGGTCTTCGCCCAGGAGGAACATCCCGGCGCCCGCGTCGTCATCAAGACCCATCCCGAGACCGCCGCCGGCCGCCGCCCCGGCCATTATACCGAAGGCCATGCCCACGGCCGGATCTCGGTCCTGTCCGATCCGGTCTCGCCCTGGGCGCTGATGGAGGGCGCCATCGCGGTCTACACGGTCTCCTCGCAGCTTGGCTTCGAGGCGATCATGGCCGGACACCGGCCACGGGTCTTCGGTCAGCCCTTCTATGCCGGCTGGGGTCTGACCGAGGACGAGAACCCGGTCGCGCGACGCGAGCGCCGGCTGACCCGGGCCCAACTCTTCGCCGCGGCGATGATCCTCGCCCCGACCTGGTACGATCCCTGCCGCGACCGGCTCTGCAGCTTCGAGGAGGCGGTCGACCATCTCGAAGTGGCGGTGCGGGCTTTCCGCGAGGATCGTGCCGGCCATGTCGCGGTCGGCATGCGGCTCTGGAAGCGCCGGCATCTGCAATCCGCCTTCGGGCGCGAGCGGCGGCTGGTCTTCGAGGACGATCCCGGCCGGGCCACGGCACGGGCGAAAGCGGAAGGCCGCGGGCTCCTGGTCTGGGCCGGCAAGGAAAACGACAGGTTCCAGGAACTGGCGGGAGATCATGCGCTTGTCCGCGTCGAGGACGGTTTCCTGCGCTCGCGCGGACTCGGCGCCGAACTGGTCCCGCCCCTGTCGCTGGTCGCCGACCGGAGCGGGATCTACTACGACCCCTCGCGCGAGAGCGACCTCGAGAAGCTGATCGCGGACGGCCCGCCGGCCGGCGGCGAGATGCGGGCGGAACGGCTGGTAGCCCGGCTCGTCGCCGCGCGCCTGACCAAGTACAACCTCGCTGCAGCGCCATTGCCGGACCTGCCCGAGGGGCACCGCATTCTGGTGCCGGGCCAGGTCGAGGACGACGCCTCGATCCGGCTCGGCGCCGGACGGGAGCGCACCAATATCGCCCTGCTTTCCCGCGTCCGGTCGGAGAATCCGGAGGCGGTGATCCTTTACAAACCCCATCCCGATGTCGAGGCCGGGCTGCGCGCGGGCGCGGTGTCGAAGGCAGAGGCCGAGGCGCTCGGGCTTGCCAACATTGTGCTGTCAGGGGCCGATCCCGTCAGCCTGATCGACGCGGTCGACGAAGTCTGGACGATCACTTCGCTTTTGGGATTCGAAGCACTCATCCGCGGCCGCAGAGTCACCTGCCTCGGCATGCCCTTCTATGCCGGTTGGGGGCTGACTCGTGATCTCTTCGAGGTGCCAGCCCGCCGCACCGCCCGGCCGAGCCTCGCGGACCTCGCCCATGCGGCGCTGATCGCCTATCCGCGCTATGTCGATCCCGTCTCGGGCCTGCCCTGCCCGCCCGAGGTGATCGCCGAGCGTCTCGCGGCGAACGACATCCCGCTGCCGGGGCCGGCGAACCGGATCCTCTCGAAGCTCCAGGGGCTCTTCGCGAGCCAGTCTTGGCTCTGGCGGTGACCGGCCGAGAATGGCGGGCGGTGGATGCCTTCGGTAGGGATATTTCGGGCAAGATGAAGGGGATCAGTCCCTGGACCAAAGGCTGAGAAGGTCCGGGCCATGTGCCGAGGTCGAGACGAGGCGCAGGCGCGGCGCGGAGGCAAGCCGGGCGAGGCCGAGCCCGCCGATCGCGGCGCGGCCGTCGGCGCCGAGCGCGAGGCCGGCGGAGAAGAGCGCGAGCTCGTCCACGAGATCGGCCTTGAGGAGCGCCGCGGCGAGCTGGCCGCCGCCTTCGCAGAAGACGCGCGTGAGGCCCGTCAGTCCGAGTGTGGCGAGCATCACCGCCGGATCGAGCCCGTCGGGCGTCTCGGCGCATTCGATGAGCCGGGCGCCGACAGATGCCCAATGTGCGCGCCGCGCCTCGGGGGCGACGGGGCCGTGCAGCAACCAGAGCGGCACCTCGCGCGCGGTGCGGGCGAGATTGCCGTCCGCGGGCAGGTCGAGGGTGCGGGCGGCGACGATGCGGACCGGCTGATGCGTCACGCCGAGGCCACGCACGGTAAGCGTCGGATCGTCGACCCGCGCGGTGCCCGCACCGACGAGCACCGCGTCGTGGGCCGCGCGCATTGCATGAACCTTCGCCCGCGCCTCGGGGCCGGTGATCCACTGGCTTTCGCCGGACGCCGTGGCGATCCGCCCGTCGAGGCTGGTCGCGAGTTTCAGCGTCACCATCGGACGGCCGAGCCGGACGCGGTTCAGGAAGCCTTTCTGCAGCGCGGCCGCCTCGGCCGCCATCACACCGGTCGTTATGGCGGTCCCCGCCGCCCTCAGCATCGCATGGCCGCGCCCCGCGACGCGGGCGTCCGGATCTTCAAGCGCCGAGACGACGCGCGCGACACCGGCAGCGATCAACGCCTCCACGCAGGGCGGGGTCTTGCCATGATGGGCGCAGGGTTCGAGGCTGACATAGACGGTGGCGCCCCGCGCTGCGGCGCCAGCCTCGGCCAGCGCCACTGTCTCGGCATGTGGCCGGCCGCCGGGCTGGGTCCAGCCGCGCCCGAGGACGCGGCCTTCCTTGACGATGACGCAGCCCACCGCGGGATTGGGCCAGACCCGGCCAAGCCCGCGCCGGGCGAGGCCGAGGGCATGGGCCATGTGCCGCAGGTCGTCGGCGCTCACTCTTCCGCCGCGCCGGCCGGGCGCAGTTCGGAGACGAACTTGTCGAAATCGTCGGCAGCCTGGAAGTTCTTGTAAACGCTAGCAAAACGCACATAGGCGACGGTGTCGATCCGCGCCAGCGTCTCCATCACGATCTCGCCGATCGTCTTCGACGGGATGTCGGTCTCGCCCATGCTTTCGAGCCGCCGCACGATGCCGGAGATCATCTGGTCGATGCGCTCGGGGTCGATCGGGCGCTTCTGCATTGCGATCCGGATCGAACGCTCAAGCTTGTCGCGGTCGAAATCCTCGCGCTTGCCGGAGGACTTGATCACCACGAGGTCGCGGAGCTGGACCCTCTCGTAGGTGGTGAAGCGCCCGCCGCAGGCCGGGCAGAAGCGGCGGCGGCGGATCGCGACGTGATCTTCGGCAGGCCGTGAATCCTTAACCTGCGTATCGACATTTCCGCAAAACGGACAGCGCATTCCCTTCCCCTCGGCCCAGATCCCTTCTTATCCACAGGTACTATAGGCGTACCTCTAGGATTTGGGTAGGGGGCAATTGGCGCCACCAGATACCGGAAATTGGACCTTTACCGCAAAGAGGCGCAAGCTGTGTCCCTTCCCCGCGCTCCAGCGTGAGAGTCGCAGGGTCAAGGATGGAGGACACAATGACCGTCGCCCGCGTCACCGAAATCTCCGCCACCTCCGACAAGAGCTTCGAGGATGCCGTCAACCAGGGCATCGACCGCGCCTCAAAGACGCTGCGCGGCGTCACCGGCGCCTGGATCAAGGAGCAGAAGGTCACCGTCTCCGGCGGGTCTATCGCCAGCTACCAGGTCAACATGATGGTGAGCTTCGTTCTCGACGACTGAGCTAGCGGCCGAGCCAGGCCACGACCTCGCGCGCATGCGGCGCGCGGCGGTGCTCGAAGAGGTAGACGCCCTGCCAGGTACCGAGCGCCGGGCTTCCGGACAGGACCGGGATCGACAGGCTGACCGGCAGGAGCGCGGCCTTGATATGGGCCGGCATGTCGTCCGGCCCCTCGTAGGTGTGCGTCAGGTAGGCCATCGCCGGATGGTCGGAGGGCGGCACCAGCCGGCGGAAGAACTCGGTGAGGTCGCGCCGGACCTCGGGGTCGGCGTTTTCCTGGATCGCGAGCGAGCAGGAGGTGTGGCGCACGAAGAGCGTGAGCAGCCCGTCGCCTTGCCCGGCACAGAAGCCGCGCACGCGGTCGGTGAACTCGTAGAGGCCGGGGCCGCGGGTGGCGATCGTGAAGGTCTCGTGCCGGCTCATCGCGCGGGGCTCGGGCGACGCGCGGGACGAGCGGGGATGCGGGCGGAGCGTCGGGTCATGCCCGCACTATAGCGCCCGTCCCGGGGGTTGCCAGCGCCGTGGCTATGCCCCGGCCGCCGCTGCGTGAGCGATCCGGCGGTAACCGGCCTCACCATGCCAGAACCCGTCCGAAAACGGCACGCCGAGTTCCAGCGCGTCGAGCCGGGCCCCGGCGTCGTCGGGGCCGATCTCGCCATCGGCAAGCAAGCGGAACACCTTGGCCACCGCCACCATGTCCTGCTTCTGCGGCCCGAGCCTCAGCGCCGTCACCCCGAGCGTGACCATGTCGGGCACCGCCCCGGAGAGGTTCACATAACTCCGCGACATGGTCTGGATGCCGTTCACGATCAGGAAGGCCTTGCCGTCCATCGTGTCGAGCTCCATGCCGTCAGGATCCTCCTCGCAGACGAACTGGCAGTTGTCCTTGGTCCGGCCATGCGCGCGGGCGTGGTAGCAGCGCGCCGAGAGCGCGAGCGAGGCGCGGCCGAAGACCTGGACCTCCGTCCCGACGCCGAGCGCCTTTGAGCGCGCGGCCAGTACGGCGACCGAGGCGCGCGGCAGTTCCGCGGGCAGCGCGAAATGGGTGGCCCCCCTACCTGCGAGGAAGGCCATCGTCTCCTCGTTGTAGACGTTCATGTAGGGCCCGACCCGGTGCGGCCTGCCGCTGAGATGGAGGAGTGCCGCGGCGTTGTTGGCCTCGACCTCGCGCCCGTCCTCGCCGGCGCAGAGCCCCTCGGTCGCCTTCCGCTCCCGCTTCAGCATGATCTCGGCGAGCGAGGAAAAGACAACGCGCTTGCCCGCGCGTTCCAGCCGGTCTGCGATCTCGGGCAGGTCGGCCTCGAAGAACGGCGCGCGTTTCGAGCAGATCACCTCGCCGAGATAGACGGTATCGACCGGCGCCTCGTCGGCGATCCGAGCGTAGAAGTCGCGCCGGGCCTCGGCGGACCAGTGGAAGGGGATCGGCCCCAGCGTCAGTTCCATGTTCACCGCCATGTCTTGGTCTTGAAGGCGCCCTGGGTCTCCTTCTGGCCCTCGGTGAGCGCCAGAAGGTTGGCAAGCTCGGGTTCGCGCCCGGCGCGGATCGCGTCGACCGCGGCACGGAAGGCCGCGACGACCTGGCGCACATAGGCGCGCGACCGCTGGCGGCCCTCGATCTTGAAGGCGTGGACACCGGCCGCCATCAGTTCCGGCAGCAGCCGAGAGAGGTTGAGGCTGATCGGCTCCTCGAAGGCGTAGTAGCCGTCGGGCCGGCAGGGGGCGCGGTAGCGGCCCTTGCAGATCGTCGGGTAGCCCGCCGTCTCGTCGGGCGCGAAACGGTCGATGGTGAAGGCGCCGAGCCTCGTCGACATCGAGCCGTCGGCCTCGCGCCGGTACTCGACATCGTTCGCGGGCGAGCAGACGCCGTCCATGTTGGTCGAGAGCCCGGTCGCGTAGTTCGTCAAGGAACAGCGCCCCTCCACCATGAGCCCGTGGTTGCCGAAGATGAAAGTCTCGATCTCGCAGGGGATTTCGGCGGCGAGCGCGCGGATCTCCGGCACGGTCAGGATCCGCGGCAGCACGACGCGCTTGATATCGAAAGCCTCGACATAGTAGCGGATCGCCTCTGGGCTGGAGGCCGCGGCCTGGACCGAGAGGTGCAGGCGCTGGCCGGGATGGGTGCGGCGGATCCAGTCGGCGACGCCCATATCGGCGACGATCATCGCGTCGACACCGTATTTCGCGCCGAGATCGGCCGCCTCCTGCCAGAGGCCGAACTTGCCGGCCGGCGGGAAGGTGTTGAGCGCGAGGAGCACTTTCGCGCCCTTCCGGTGGGCATAGGCGACGCCTTCGGCCATCTCGTCGGGCGTGAAGTTCAGCCCCGGGAAGTTGCGCGCATTGGTGGCGTTCTGAAAGCCGCAATAGACCGCGTCGGCGCCGGCGTCGACGGCGGTGCGCAGAGCGGCCGGCGTCCCGGCGGGACAGACGAGTTCGGCGGTGGTCATGCCCGTGCCTCCTTATGGCGCGCCCGTTCTCCGGCCCGGCGCATCGCCGTCAGCGCCGCTCGGCCCGGCGCGCCGAACATGCCCGCGACCCGCTCGGCGATCGAGCCGTCGATGTCGTCGAGCGCGTTGCGCAAGGAGACCACCGCCTCGGTATTGCCCTCGATCACCAGCGCGCGCGAGAAAAACAGCGCATCGCCGTCGAGATCGGCGTCGATCAGTTCCAGAAGGTCGAGGAACTTGCCCGAGATATGCGCGGCGTGGGGCGGCAGCGCGCGGCGCGACACGGCGCGCAGGATCGGCTGCTCGCGGTCGGGGCGCAGGTGCAGCGCGAAGGGAAGGTTGATGGGGTCGATGATGTAGTCCGCCCCGACCCAGGGGCCGAGGCGGTTGAACATCGACGGGTTCTCGGCTGCGACCCGGCGCACGATCCGCGATAGGATCGGCTGCAGAGGGAACAAAGGCAGCGGAAGCGGGATCATGCGGGCGGGGCGACCGGACTCGGGGGCGTTCATGGGGCCCGGGTATCATGGATGGCGCGGCGCCGACTTGATGTTTGTCAAGTTCGCCGCTCCGGCAATAGTGACCCTGCCCCCGGCGGCTTCATGCTAGGCTGCAGTTTTGGCAAGCCGGAACGGAGCATCAGATGACCCGACTGACCGCACAGGATTTCAGCCCCGAACTTCTCGAGCTTTACGACTTTTACGCACATGGCATGATTACCAAGCGCGAATTCCTTGATCGGGCAGGGAAATACGCCGTCGGCGGCCTCACCGCGGCGGCGCTCCTGTCGATGATGAGCCCGGATTACGCGCTGGCCGAACAGGTCAGCTTCAACGATCCCGAGATCCGGGCCGACTATGTCACCTACCCCTCGCCGAACGGCCACGGCGACGTGCGCGGCTATCTGGTGCGGCCTTCCGCCGCGGAGGGCAAGCTGCCCTCGGTCGTGGTCGTGCACGAGAATCGCGGGCTCAACCCCTATATCGAGGACGTCGCGCGCCGCCTCGCCAAGGCGGGCTACATGGCGCTCGCGCCCGACGGGCTGACCTCGGTCGGCGGCTATCCCGGCAACGACGACGAGGGACGCGCGCTGCAGAAATCCGTGGATGGAACGAAGCTGATGAACGACTTCTTCGCCGCCATCGAGCATCTGATGGCGCACGAGGGCTCGACCGGCAATGTCGGCATCGTCGGCTTCTGCTATGGCGGCGGGGTCTGCAACGCGGCCGCGGTGGCCTATCCCGAACTTAAGGCGGCGGTGCCGTTCTACGGCCGCCAGGTGGCGGCGGAGGACGTGCCGAAGATCAAGGCCGCGCTGATGCTGCACTACGCCGGGCTCGACGAGCGGATCAACGCGGGCTGGCCGGATTACGAGGCGGCGCTGAAGGCGGCCGGGACGGACTACCAGGCGTTCATCTACGAGGGCGTCAACCACGGCTTCCACAACGATTCGACCCCGCGCTACGACCAGGCGGCGGCCGAACTCGCCTGGGAGCGCACGCTCGCCTTCTTCGGGGAAAAACTCGGCTGAAGATGGGCTCGCCCCGCTGACGCGGGGCCTAGCCTGCCATCCGGCCTCAGCGCCGCCGCTCGCGCAGCTTGCGGCGGAACTCGCAGAGACCCAGGGCATGGCCCGCCGTAATCCCCGCGCCTGTGGCGCCGAGCACCGCGAGGCCGGTGGAACTTGCCGCCGCATCGGATCTCAACGTGAACCGGATCCCCTCGCCGGCACGGCGCGGCGGTTCGGAGGCGCGGTAGATCAGTTGCGTCGGATTGAGCTTCAGCACCCGGATCGCGTAATCGCCCGCGGCGCACCAGAAATCCGACGGGCCGCCCCGGCCGCGCCAGGGCACGAAGAAGCTGTCGGGCCCCTCGGGCTGAACGACGAGCCCGTTCTGGGAGATAAAGGCCGAGGCAGGCGTCGCCGCGAGGGCGATGACAGTGGCATAGGCGGTTAGAGTCAGGCGCATCGTTTCTCTCCGTGTCGTCCCGCGGATATTGGCATGGACGGCGGGCGGGGTCGATCATGCTCGCGTGTTTTGGCGCCAATATCCCGTGCCGGGCCGCGAAATGAGCGGCGTGGGTCTCGGCTCGGCGAGAGCGGCGTGGATTTCCCGCATTCACAATGGGGCCGGGCACTTCGGGAGGGACGCACCCGAAGGGCTGACGACGCAGGTTCTCGCGAGCGCGCCCGCTCTCCGCGCAGGAACCAGCCGCCAACCTAGTCGTCGCGGTCGAAGGCGCCGGCCTCAAGATCATCCAACCACCGCAGGAAGTTGGTCGCGGCGGGAGATGCGGTTTCACGCGCAAGCTGTGCAATCGCTCGGCTTCAGTCTTGAAGTCCCGCCAAACGATGCGACAGGGCGGATACGAACGCAATGCGCGCATGTGGCGCGCCATATCTCCTGCCAGCGGATCCGTCACGGATTCCGGCTTCCAAAGTCGGCCATCGCTCTACGAAAGCTCCCGACATAGACGGGAATTGCTCGAACCAAGACTCCGCCGTCAAACCGATCAGAAGGTGCAACTCAGCGACGTCGGAGGCAGAAATCTCCTTGGTCGGCCACCATTTGTCCTCAAGCCCGCCCGGTGCAAGTTTCGTACGAAACCAGCAGGTCTCGGGCTCCACACGCCCCTCGGGAAGCGGCAAGTTGAGATGAGGTTGCGTGAAAAGTTCTATACAGAACTTTCCCTCATACAGCCCCTGCCCCCCCCCGATACAAAGGAAGTCGGAGAAGTCGGGACGCTCCCGGCGGAACCGTCGTCGCCTCGCAGTGAATCCCCTGCTTTCGAGCAATGGCGTCAGATGCGAGGCGACAACATCATCAAGCGTCACTGCGGTCGTGACATCCGGCGTTCTTCATTTCCGCGCAGCGCCGTTCGATCCCGCCTACCCTCACTGATCGAGGAAGCTCCTGAGCTTCCGGCTGCGGCTTGGATGTTTCAGTTTCCTGAGCGCCTTCGCCTCGATCTGGCGGATCCGTTCGCGGGTGACCGAGAACTGCTGACCCACCTCCTCGAGCGTGTGGTCGGTGTTCATGCCGATGCCGAAGCGCATCCGGAGCACCCGCTCCTCGCGCGGCGTCAGCGACGCAAGCACCCGTGTCGTCGTCTCCTTCAAGTTCTCCTGAATGGCGGAGTCGAGCGGCAGGATCGCGTTCTTGTCCTCGATGAAATCGCCGAGCTGGCTGTCCTCCTCGTCGCCGATCGGCGTCTCGAGCGAGATCGGCTCCTTGGCGATCTTCATCACCTTGCGGACCTTCTCGAGCGGCATCTGCAGCTTCTCGGCCAGTTCCTCGGGCGTCGGCTCACGGCCGATCTCGTGCAGCATCTGGCGGCCGGTCCGCACCAGCTTGTTGATTGTCTCGATCATGTGGACCGGGATGCGGATCGTGCGGGCCTGGTCGGCGATCGAGCGGGTGATAGCCTGACGGATCCACCATGTCGCATATGTGGAAAACTTGTAGCCGCGGCGGTACTCGAACTTGTCCACGGCCTTCATCAAGCCGATGTTGCCTTCCTGAATGAGATCAAGGAATTGCAGCCCGCGGTTCGTGTACTTCTTGGCGATGGAGATGACGAGGCGCAGGTTCGCTTCGACCATTTCCTTCTTGGCCTGGCGGGCTTCCTTCTCGCCCTTCTGGACCTGGTTCACGATGCGGCGGAACTCGGAGATGTCGACGCCGACATACTGGCCGACCGTCGCCATCTCGTTGCGAAGCCCCTCGACCTTGTCGCTCGACTTCTCGATCAGCGTCTGCCAGCCGCGGCCCGACTTCTCGGCCATGCGGTCGAGCCAGGTCGGATCGAGCTCGTAGCCGCGGTATTCGTCGATGAACTCGCGGCGGTTGATGCGGGCGGCATCGGCAAGCTTCACCATGTTCGAATCGATCGACATGATCTTGCGGTTGATGCCGTAGAGCTGGTCGATCAGCGCCTCGATGCGGTTGTTGTGCAGGTGAAGCTCGTTCACCAGCACCACGATTTCCGAGCGCAGTTTCTGATAGGCGGTCTCGTCGGCGATCGAGAAGCTGTCGTCCTCGTTCAGGGTCGCCGACATGCGCAGGTCCTGCATCTCGGACAGCGTGACGTAGTCGTGGGCGATGTTCTCGAGGATCTCGAGCACGCGCGGCTTCAGCGCCGCCTCCATCGCCGCGAGCGACATGTTGGAGGCGTCGTCTTCGTCGTCGTCGTCACGGCTGATCGGGTTGCCGTCGGCATCGAGTTCGGGCTCCGCTTCGGCCTTGCGCTGCGGCTGGGCGTCGCCCCCGTCGACAACCGGCGCCTCCATCTCCTCGTCATCGTCGTCGAGCGAACGGCCGAACGTGGTCTCGAGGTCGATCACGTCGCGCAGGAGAATGTCCTCGCTCAGAAGCTCGTCGCGCCAGATGGTGATGGCCTGGAAGGTCAGCGGGCTTTCGCAGAGCCCCGCGATCATCGTGTTGCGGCCCGCCTCGATGCGCTTGGCGATGGCGATCTCGCCCTCGCGGGAGAGCAGCTCCACCGTGCCCATCTCGCGCAGGTACATCCGTACCGGGTCGTCGGTGCGGTCGAGCGTCTCGCCCGAGGAGGTGGCGATCGCCACCTCGCGCGAGGTCGAGGCTTCCACCACGGCGCCGCTGCTGCCGCCCTCGCCCTCCTCGGCCTCATCGTCCTCGATGACGTTGATGCCCATCTCGGAGAGCATCGACATCACGTCCTCGATCTGCTCGGAGGAGACCTGTTCGGGCGGAAGCACCTGGTTGAGCTGGTCATAGGTGATGTAGCCGCGCTCGCGCGCGTCGGCGATCATCTTCTTGACCGCGGCCTGGCTCATGTCGAGCGAGTGTTCGCTTTCGTCGGTGTCGGGCTTCTGCTCGTCGGTGTCCTTGGCGGCCATAGGGGCTCCTTCAGAGGTCGGGCGACTCGGTGGACGAATCGGTTCCCGGGTTGTAGCGAATCGTGAGCGCGAATCACAGGGGGCGCGGCCGCGCCCAACGCGTCGGGCTCAGCGTTTCTTCTTCTCCCAGGCGGCGCCGTCGATCAGGCGCTGGAGCTGGGCCGACAGGGCGGCGCGGTCCTCGCCCATGTCGCTGGTATCGTCGAGCTTGGAGCGGTCGGCGCGGTGCCGCGCCTCGGCAGCCTGGCTCAAACGCCAGGTCAGGCCCTCATCGACAAGGCCGGTCAGGTCCTCCATCGCATCCTCGATCTCGGCTGCCGCGCCACGGCGCGCCTCGAGTTTGGCAAGCTCCTCGGCGAGGCACATGGTGGCCAGTTCGGAATTGGCGGCGTTGCGCACGGGAGGGGCGCTCTGGACGTGGGCGAGGCCCATGAGCTTTTCAAGGTCGGGCCCGGCTGTGTCCTCGATTTTTCTGCGAATAATCGCGCTGTCCGCAGCCGCCGCGCCCTCGTGGGCGGCGGCGATGAGCGCGTTCAGGAGGCGCTCGTGGCCGGGGTCGCGCATTTCGACGGTCTCGAGCTGGCTCTCGAAGCGGGCGACGCAGGCGGGGTGAGTGATGGCGATGGCAAGGATCATCGCCTCGCGGAGGTAATCCTCGACCTCGTCGCCGGGCGCGGCGGCGAGCAGCGAGGCGCGGGTCGCGGGCAACGGCTCGGCCGTGGCGGGCCGCCACTTGCCGCCCGGACCGCCGCCGGGGCGGAAGCCGGATCCGGCGCGGTCCCCTCGGCGCGCGGTGCCGAAAAGCTCCCAGCGCAGACGCTTGATCTCTTCGCCGTAATGGGCGCGGATCGAGGGATCGGCGATACGCTTGATCGCGGCGCGCAGGGACTTGTCGAGGGTGGCCTTGCGTTCGGGGCTGTCGAAGACGCGGCCTTCGGTCTCGCGCCGCCAGAGGAGGTTCACCATCGGCTGCGCCTCGGCGACGAGGCCCGCCATCGCCTCGCGGCCGCGGAGCTTGATGAGGTCGTCGGGGTCCATCCCCTCGGGCAGGATCACGAACCTGAGCCCCTGCCCCGCTTCAAGCAGAGGAAGCGCCAGATCGACGAGACGGGTGGCGGCACGGATCCCGGCGGCGTCGCCGTCGAGCATGATCAGGGGCTCGGGCGAGAGCCGCCAGAGGAGCCGGAGCTGGTCCTCGGTGATCGCGGTGCCGAGCGGGGCCACCGCGGCCTCGAACCCGGCGCCGACCAGCGCGATCACGTCCATGTAGCCCTCGGCCACGATCAAGGGCTGGCCCTTCCCCGCGGCCTCGCGCGCGGGGCCGTGGTTGTAGAGGCTGCGGCCCTTGTCGAAGAGTTCGGTCTCGGGCGAGTTCAGGTACTTGGCGTTGTCGTTCGGGTCCATCGCCCGGCCGCCGAAGGCGATGCAGCGGCCGCGCGCGTCGCGGATCGGGAACATGATCCGGTTGCGGAACGTGTCGTAGGGCGCCTTGCCCTTGGTGCTCGGCCGGGCGAGGCCGGCGCCGAGGATCAGGTCCTCGGCGATGCCGCGGGCCCTGAGCGCATCCCAGAGCCCCTGCCAGCCCTCGGGCGCGAAGCCGATCTCGAAGCGGTCCTGCGCCGCCTCCGAAAGCTTGCGGCGGGTGAGGTAGTCGCGCGCTTCGGCGCCGGCGGCGGTCTTCAGTTGCAGCCGGTAGTGGCGGACCGCCTCCTCCATCACCTGCGCGAGTTCGGTGCGGCGGTCGGCGCGTTCGGCGGCCTTCGGATCCCGCGCCGGCATCTGCATCCCGGCATCGCGGGCCAGCGCGTCAATCGCTTCCATGAAGCCCATGTTCTCGGTCTCGCGCAGGAAGGAGACCGCGTCGCCCTTCGCGTGGCAGCCGAAGCAGTAGTAATAGCCCTTCTGGTCGTCGACATGGAACGAGGCGGATTTTTCCTGGTGGAAAGGGCATGGCGCCCAGAGATCGCCCTTGGCCTGGTTCGACTTGCGCATGTCCCAGGTGACCTTGCGCCCGACCACGCGCGAGAGCGACGTGCGGGTGCGCAGTTCATCGAGGAAGCCGGGAGGGAGACTCATGGGCCGACTATATCGGCATTGCGGGTCGCCGGGGCAAGAGACTTGGCCATCCGCACCGGGAGGTCACGGCAGCGCGCGCGCGAGCATGATCTCGCAGCGGCCGCAGGACGGGCCCTGCGCTTCGCTGGCCGGAACCGGCGCGAATCCGACCTTCGCGTAGACCTCCTGTGCCACCCGGTTCGCCGCGCCGACCTCGAGCCGCATCTCGCGGATCCCGGCCGCCGCCGCATCCGCCAGCGTGGCGACGATCAGCGCCGGCGCATGGCCGCGCCCGCGCGCGGAGGGTGCCACGAAGACCGAGGTGAGCCAGCCGCGGGTCTGAAGTTCGGTGTCGCGGGACCAGCTGGCCGAGCCGACCGGCTCCGCGTTGTCGAAGGCAAGGAAGACCGGGTTGGCCGCGATCTGCGCGGCGAAATCGGCGAGCGGCCGGCTTTCCCACTCGGCATGCCGGGTCGAAAACGCCTCGGGCGCTGTGGCGAGCGCGAGAAGCCGGATCCGGCGCCAGAGTGCGGCCTCCTCCGGGGTGATCCGCCGCACCGTCATTCCGGGTGAACAGGCGCCTTGTGCGAGGGCGCGACATAGGGGCGGGTCACGTCCTTCAGCGTGAGGTCGAGACATTCGACCTCGGCCGCGATCGCGCCGTCGCCCGCGAGCGTGAGTTCGACTCGTCCCGCGCCGTCCGCGCCGGGATGCCAGGCGATGGAGAGAAGCGACAGAACGGTCGACTTGTCGGTGCGGTCGATGCCCTGCGAGGCGACCCCGGTCACGCCGCCGATCACCAGAAGCGCCCGCACCCGCTCGTAGGGCCGGCCGCGCGCCTCGGCGGCGCTGCGGTCCTCCCAGCGGAAGCGGTTGACGAGCAGCGCAAGACGGCGCGCCTTCGGCTGCCAGCTCATGTCGGTGATTGCGAAAACCGCATCCTGCACCAGCGCCGAAATCACCGGCACGTCTTCGGCGGCTTCGGCCTTGAGATGGAGCGGGCGCTCGGCCGCGTCCTCGAACCGTGCGTCTTCGCCCATCACTCGCCCTTCACCCGTTCGATCCGCGCGCCGCAGGCCGAGAGCTTCTCCTCGACCCGTTCGTAGCCGCGGTCGAGGTGATAGACCCGGCTGACCACGGTCTCGCCCTCGGCGCCGAGCCCGGCGAGGATCAGCGAGACCGAGGCGCGCAGATCCGTCGCCATCACCGGCGCGCCCTTCAGCCGCTCGACCCCGTGCACGGTCGCATGGCCGCCGTGAACCTCGATCTCGGCGCCCATGCGCATCAGTTCCGGGGCATGCATGAAACGGTTCTCGAAGATCGTCTCCTCGAGCACGCTGGTGCCCTTCGCAGTGGCCAGAAGCGCCATCATCTGCGCCTGAAGATCGGTCGGGAAGCCGGGGAAGACCTCGGTCTTCACGTCGACCGCGCGCGCCCGGCCGTTCGACCGCGCGACCTTGAGGCCCAGCTTGGTCTCGCTGACCTCGATCCCGGCGCCGTGGAGCTTCTCGCAGAAGGCGGGCAAGAGGTCCATGCGGCCGCCGATCAGCTCGACCTCTCCGCCGGCGATCGCGGGCGCGATCATGTAGGTGCCAAGCTCGATCCGGTCGGCGACGACCGGATGGGTGGCGCCATGAAGCCGGTCGACGCCCTCGATGGTGATCGTGTCGGTGCCCTCGCCCTCGATATGGGCGCCCATCGAGTGCAAGCACTTCACCAGATCGACGATCTCGGGCTCGCGCGCGGCATTCCTGAGGACCGTCGTGCCCTTGGCGAGCGTTGCCGCCATCACCACGTTCTCGGTCGCGCCGACCGAGGCGAACCGCTGCTCGATCACCGCACCCTTCAGGCCGCGCGGCGCCACCGCGTGCAGATAGCCGTCCCTCAGCTCGATCTCGGCACCGAGCGCCTCGAGCCCGGCGATGTGGATATCCATCGGCCGCGCCCCGATGGCGCAGCCGCCAGGCAAGGACACGACCGCCCGCCCGGCACGCGCCAGAAGCGGCCCGAGCACGAGGTTCGAGGCGCGCATCTTGCGGACGATGTCATAGTCAGCGGTGAGGTTGTCGAGGTCATGGCTCGACATCGCCAGCACCCGGCCCTCCTGCATCGAGCGGACCTCGGCGCCGAGCGATTCGAGAAGCGTCGTCATCGTCTTGATGTCCGAGAGCCTCGGCGCGTTGGTGAGCGTCAGCGGCTCGTCGCTCAGGAGCGTGGCCGGCATCAGCGCGAGGCAGGCGTTCTTGGCGCCGGCGATCGGGATCTGGCCCCTGAGCTCGGTGCCGCCGGTGACGATGATCGAATCCATGCCTCAGCTTTCCTTTTCATTCCCGTCGGGCTTGGCGGCGCGGGCGCGCGCCTGCGCCTTGCGGCGGGCGAGATTGGCCTTGAGCGCCGCCTTGAGCCGCGCCTCGCGCGTCTCCTCGCCTTTCGGGGGCGGGGATTTCGGGGATTTCCTGTCCATGGCGCCCTCTCTACAGCGGACTGCAGAAAGCGTCCAGATTGCCCTTGCGCGGGGCGAAAATTGCGTCTAACACCCGCCCCACGCAAACGGGCTGCGGTAGCTCAGTGGTAGAGCACTCCCTTGGTAAGGGAGAGGTCGAGAGTTCAATCCTCTCTCGCAGCACCATCAAACATCCGAAGTAACAGCACTTTACGGCGACCTCCCGTGCGGGCAAGGCCCGTGCAGGCCGCGACCGTCCCGCCCCCTTGGCGATCTGCATCCCCAGTCCTCGTTCTATTGTCCGACCGGAGAACGCGATTGCGCCCGGCCGTGCCACGATGCTTGATACGCGCGACGGGGCACCGCCGTGCGGGCCCGATTTCGGGAGTTCGTTATGACCAGGGATATGGCCGGATTCGCTGTCACGCTCGGCTATGGCGATCTGCCCGAGGCGCTGCTCGCGCTTCTCAGGCGCAGCTTTCTCGACACGATGGGCGTGGCGGCGATCGGCTCCACGACGGGGCTGTCGCGGATCGCCCGCAAGGGTGCGCTTGCGCTCTTCGGGCCGGGCGAGGCTGGCGCGGCGCGGATGCTGATGGACGGGCGCCGGGTGAGCCCGGCCGGGGCGGCGATGGCCGGGGCGTTCATGGTCGACAGCATCGACGCCCATGACGGCACCACGCCCAACAAGGGCCATGCCGGATCGGCGATCTTCCCCGCCCTCCTCGCCGTCGCCGATGCCGAGCGCGCCCGGGGACGCGCGATCACCGGGCGCGACTTCGCGCTCTGGCTCGCGCTCGCCTACGAGATCAGCTACCGCGCCGGGCAGGTCCAGCACGCGACCTGCCCCGATTACCACACCTCGGGTGCCTGGACCGCGGTCGGCGTCGCCGCGGCCGCGGCGCGGATGCTCGGCTGCGACCGCGAGCAGATCCGCCACGCCGCCGGGATCGGCGAATACCACGGGCCGCGCAGCCAGATGATGCGCTGCATCGACTTCCCGACCATGGTCCGCGACGGCGTCGGCTGGGGCGCGCCCTCGGGCGTCACCGCCGCCTATCTCGCGCGCGAGGGCTTCACCGGCGCCCCGGCCCTGACCTGCGAGGGCGCGGCGGCCGAGCCCTTCTGGCAAGGGCTCGGGGAAAGCTGGCTGACGCTCGATCACACCCATTACAAGGCCTATCCCTGCTGCCGCTGGGCGCATCCCTCGATCGACGCAGCGCGCGACCTGATGCGCGAGAACGGCCTCACCCACGACCGGATCGCGGGCGTGGAGATCCGCACCTTCCACTACGCGACCCGCCTTGCCGGGCACGAACCGAAATCGCTCGACGAGTTCAGCTACGCGATCGCCTTCCCGGTCGCGGCGATGATCGTGCGTGGCCGGATCGGCGTCGGGGAGCTGACCGAGGAGACGCTCCGCGACCCCGAGATCCTGCGGATCAGCCGCGCCACCACGCTCATCGACGATCCCGAACTGACCGCCCGGAGCGTCGCCCAGCGCTGGGCGGCGGTCACGCTGATCACCACCGACGGCCGCCGCTTCGAGGCGCCGCCATGCACGCCGCGCGGCGACACCGACCAGCCGCTCGGCGACGACGAGATCCGCGCCAAGTTCCACGGCTTCGCCGATCCGGTCCTCGGCGCCGAGCGCGCCGCGGAGATGGAACGGCTGGCGAGCAGGTTCGACACGCTGGGCGCGGACGGCTTCGCCGCGCTGTCCGATCTGGTCCTGACCCGGACGGAGGCATAGCGGGTCGTTACTGGTGCAGAAGTCGCGAACGCACGTCGTAGGGGGTGACGCCATAGCGGTTCTTGAAGACGCGCGAGAAATGCGAATGGGACTCGAAGCCGCAGGCCAGGGCGACCTGACTTAGCGAGAGCTTGCTCCCTTCGATCAGGATGCGCGCCTTGTGAAGCCGGATCTGGCGATAGTACTTGTTGGGCGATGTTCCGAGGTACCGGGCGAACAGGCGCTCCATCTGCCGGGTCGAGACCATGATGCTGCGCGCGATCGTATGGGTCGAGATCGGCTCTTCGGTGTTCATCTCCATGAGCGCCAGCGCGGCCCGCAGCGGCCCGTCCGGCAGGTTGGGCATGTTGCTGACACCTTGCGGCTGTTCGGCGCTTCCGATCCGAAAGCGTTCGAGCAGCAAAATCCGCGCCACGGTTCCGGCGACCTGTGGCGAACAGAACTCCGCGATCAGGGTGATCAGCGCGTCATAGGCGGACGCCATGCCCGCGCTGGTGACAAGCTTGCCCTCTCGGAGGAAAATGACCGGCACGCAGTTCGGGGCAAGGCCTTCTTCTTCCAGAACGGCGCGTGTTTCCCAATGAACGGCCGCGCGCTCGGTCATTCCGGCGACCAGCAGGGCCCGCGCGGCATCCGACATCGCGAGCGCGCAGCCGCCGCGATGGTTCACCCGGTGCAGTCGCGGCAGAACGTCCCGCAGGCAATCGGAAATTCCGCTTCCGCCCGGAATGATCAGAAGGTCGGGCGAGGTCGCCGCTTTCGCGACCGGGACCGCCGTCACCTCCATGCCTCCAAGCGACGTGACGCTGCTTTTCCCATTGGCGGAGACGATCGCCCACTTGAAATGCTCGCGCCCTGAAACGCGGTTCGCGATGCGCAGGCAGTCGAGCGCCGCGGCCAGTTCGGTCGGAACGAACCCCGGCGCGATCAGTATTTCCGTGCGCAGCGGCTCAGGCACGGACGCGGACGTTTTCGGGATCGTAGAGGCAGCCCTCCACCACCTCGGCCGCGACCGGCGCGCCGATCACCTCGACCGAGAGCCGGGTTCCGGGCGCGGCGAAGCCGGACTCGACGAAGCCCATGGCGATGTTCCTGCCGATGCGATGCCCCCACCCCGCCGAGGTGACGGTGCCGACGGCGCGGCCCTCGTGGATGATGCTGTCCCCGCCATGCGCGGGCGCGTGGGTGCAGTCGAGCACGAGGCTCACGAAGGCCCGCCGCGCACCGGCCGCGACCATCCGCTCCAGCGCCGGCTTGCCGGTGAAATCGGGCTTCGCCATCGCCACGAAGCGGTCGAGGCCGGTCTCGAACGGGGTGAATTCGGTCACGAGGTCGGCCTTCCAGTGCAGGTAGCCCTTCTCGAGCCGCATCGATTCCACCGCGTAGGAGCCGAAGAGCCTCAGACCGTGCGCCTCGCCCGCGCGCCGCAGCGCGAGATACGCGGCATAGAGCGAGGCATTGGGGACGTGGATCTCGTAGGCAAGCTCGCCCGAGAAGCTCACCGACATCACGACGGCCGGCGCGATGCCGACGAAGGCGCGGCGGACCGAGAGCCAGGGGAAGGCCGCCGCAGACCAGTCGCCGCGCGAGGCGGCCTGCAGCACCTCGCGCGCCTTCGGCCCGGCGAGGACGAGGATCGTCCAGTCATTGGTGAGCGAGCGGAGCTTGACGCTGCCGTCCTTCGGCAGATGCGCCGTGAGCCAGTCCATGTCGTGATATTCAGACGCCGCCGCCGAGCCGTACCAGATCGTACCCTCGTCGAGATTGGCGAGCGTCGCCTCGGCCTTCACGCAGCCATGGTGGTTGAGGAGATAGCCGAGCCCGACCTTGCCCTCTTTACGCGGAATCCGCCCGCAGACCATCCGGTCGAGCCAGTCGCGTGCACCTGGCCCGGTGATCTCGATGCGGTTGAAGCCGTTGACCTCGGTCAGGCCGACGCCCTCCTGCACGGCCTTGACCTCGGCCGCGACCACGTCGAAGGCCTCGGTGAAGCGGAACGAATGGGTCTCGTGGAAATCGGGCGCGGGCTTGATGTAGGCCACCCGTTCCCAGCCGTTCACCGTGCCGAACTCGGCGCCCTCGGCGGCGAGGATCGGGGTCAGCGGCGTGGTCTTCATCGGCCGCCCGGCGGGGCGATGTTCGTGCGGGAAGTGGAAGCGGAACTCGTTCTGGTAGTCCTCCACCGCCTTCAGCGCGGTCAGCTCCACATTGGCATGCCCGGTGAAGCGGCGCGGGTCGATGACCCAGGTGTCGTAGCAGGCCTCGCCGTGGACGATCTGCTGCGCCAGGAGCCAGCCGTGACCGCCGCCCTCGCCAAGCCCGGCGCGGAGCCCGATGATGCAGAAGCCGTTGCGCTTGCCGGGGATCGGGCCGACCAGCGGCGCGCCATCGATCGTGTAGGTGATCGGGCCGTTGACGACGGTGTGGATGCCGACCTCGGTCAGCGCCGGCATCCGCGCAAAGGCGCCTTCCAGCACGTCGGTCACGCGGTCGAGGTCATCGGGGCAGAGTGCGTTGACGAAGTTCGGGTCGATCCCGTCCATGCCCCAGGTCTTGCAGCCCTGTTCGTAGAACCCGACCAGGAGCCCGAACTTCTCCTGCCGGCAGTAGTAATCGCTGATCGGGCAGCGCAGGAGCGGCATCCGGTGACCCGCCTCGCGGATCGCGGGGATCTCCTCGGTCAGGAAGTACTGGTGCTCCATCGAGGCGACCGGGTGGTGCACCCCCATCATCGCGCCGACCTCGTTGACGCGGTAGCCGCAGGCATTCACGACGATCTCGCAGCGGATGTCCCCGTGAGTGGTGTGCACGGTCCAACTGTCGTCCTGATGCTGCGTGAGCCCGATGACGGGGGTGTTGCGGTAGACCTCGGCACCGGCCTTGCGCGCACGGCGCGCGAGCGCCTGGCAAAGCTGGGCGGGGTCGATGTCGCCGTCCAAGGGGTCCCAGAGCCCGCCGATGAGGTTGTCGGTCGAGATCAGCGGATGTCGGCGGGCACATTCGGCGGCGTCGATCACTTCAAAATCGACGTCCATACCCTTGGCCATGCTCGCGAAATGGCGATAGCCCTCCATCACCCGCTCGGTATTGGCCAGCCGGATGCCGCCGTCGGCATGGTGGTAGTTGATCGGATACTCAGGATCCTCGGCCAGTTCCTTGTAGAGCCGAATCGAGTGGCTTTTCAGCCCGACCATCGTCTGGGTCATGCCGAAGTTCGTCACCTGTGCGGCCGAATGCCAGGTCGTGCCCGAGGTCAGCTCGTTGCGCTCGACGAGGACGACATCGGTCCAGCCCTCCTGCGTCAGATGATAAAGCGTCGAGCATCCGGCGATGCCGCCGCCGATCACGACGACACGGGTCTGGGTCTTCATAGCACGCCTCCGATTGCAGCCTTCGGAGCATGAGCGCGGAACCCCAGCCTCCGGTCAATCCGGCGCGGCCCGATTTCGAAAAACGGTTTCGGCGGGTCGGGGAAACCGAAACTCCCGCCCTGCCCGATCAGTCCGGCGCCGGTTCGGTCGGCAGGAGCGCGAGCCCGCCTTCGAGCCAGGGCAGCGCCGACACGCCCGGCTCCACCACCTGCCGGCGCAGGATGCCGCGCAGCGTGCCGCCGATGACGCCGGAGACCTCGTCGGTCCAGTCCGACTTGTGAAAGAGCGAGATCACCCGCGAAAATCCGGCGAAGGGCAGCGGATAGAGATCGACCTGGCCGTGGAAGCGCCGCGCCCGGAGATAGCCGAGCGGCGTCGTGATCGCCCAGCCCGCGCCATTCGCGACGAGGCCGAACAGCGCCTGGTTGCTGTCAAGCTCGATCCGCCCCTGCGGCGCCAGCTTCAACCGCGCGAGATGGGTGGCGATCTGCCGGCCGATGATCTGGCTCTTCTCGTAGCGCAGGAACGGCAGCGACCCGAGCGCCGCGATCGAGTCGGGCGGCCCCGGAAGGCGGCCGTGCGGAACCGCGAGAACGAAGGGATCGCGCAGGAGCGGCGTCTCCACCACCCCCTCGGGCAGGTCATGGGCGCGCGCCGCCACCCCGAGGTCGATCCGCCGCTCGGCGACATCGGCGAGGATCGTGTGGCTCAGAGCGGTTCGCAGCGAAAGATCGCAAGGCGTCAGCATCGCCGCGAGCGCGACCGCGAGCTTCGGCGTCACCTCGCCGTCGAAATCGTCGATGATGCCGAGCCTGAGGCTGCGGAGCCGCCTGAGGTCCATCAGCGACAGCTCCGCCGCGCCCTGCCGCAGATGCGCGAGTGCGGCACGGGCATGCGAGAGGTAGGCGCGACCCGCCCGTGTCGGCTCCAGCGGGCGGCGGGCGTGATCGACGAGATCGACGCCCAGCGCGGCTTCGAGGTTTCTCAGCTGCTGCGAGGCCGCCGGCGGGCTGAGGCCGAGCTTGCGGGCGGTCTCCTGCAGCGATCCCGTGCGCGCGAGTTCGTCGAAAACCTCCAGGCCGCGCAGCGTGATCACCTTGCTGATTGACTCGGTCATCGCACGCGCCCTTTCAGGTTTTCCGAATCCAGTCGCCAAAACGGCGGCCAACGGCCGCATTCTGCGCCATAGCGGAAATTTTTCGGAATTGGCCGTCTGTTTGCGACGCTTCGGCCCCGGCGTCAGGCCGGGGTGCGGAGGATCGTGATCAGGGTGTCGCCGTAGCGGCGCTGGTCAAGGACCTCGACCCCCTCGGGCGGGACCGGTGCGGCGCTCTCCTCCCAGACGACGATCGCGCCGGGGGCGAGCCAGCCACCCTCGATGCAGGAGGCGAGCGCCGCTTCGCCCATGCCCTTGCCATAGGGCGGATCGAGGAAGACGAGGTCGTAGCCCGGCCCCCGGTTCGGCCCCATCCGGGTCGCGTCGCGGCGCCAGACATCGGTGACGCCCATCGCCTGCATCTTCTCGATGTTCTGCCGCAAAAGCGCCCGCGCCGCTGTGCCGTCATCGACGAAAGCCACCCGCGCCGCGCCGCGCGAGAGCGCCTCGAGCCCGAGCGCGCCGGTCCCGGCGAAGAGGTCGAGCACCCGCGCGCCCTCGACCGGATTGCCGTAGGGGCCGTTGATCAGGAGGTTGAAGATCGCCTCGCGGACCCGGTCCGACGTCGGCCGGAGATGCGCCGCCGCATCGCCCGCGCCGACCTCGGCGAGCTTCAGCCCGCGCCGCGCTCCGCCGATGATCCGCATCTACTTCAGGAGCGCCTTGAGATCGGAAGCGGGGTCCGCGATCACCGCCGGATCGGGCGACTTCCCCGCCTCGATCAGGCGCTTTCCGATCATGTAGGCGCGGGCGTCGTTCATCGCATCGATTGCGAGGAGCTTGTCGCCCCTGTAGTACCAGAAGCTGACCGAGGCGCCCTCGCCCCGGGTCACGATCCGGTCGTAACCGGTGTTGAGCCCGGCGATCTGAAGCTTCACGTCGTACTGGTCGGACCAGAACCACGGCTTGGCCGCATAGGGCTTTTCGGCGCCGAGCATGTTCTCGGCGACGATCTCGGCCTGGTCGATGGCGTTGCCGACGCTTTCGAGCCGGATCCGCCCGCCCTCGTGCGGGAACGAGGCGCAATCGCCCGCCGCCCAGATCGCCGGATCGGAGGTGCGGCCGAACGCATCGGTGCGGATGCCGTTCTCGATCTCCAGCCCCGCCTCCTCGGCGAGGATCGTGAGCGGCGTGATGCCGACGCCGACGATGACGAAGTCGACGGCGATCTCGCGGCCATCGGAGAGGACCGCGCCGGACACCCGCCCCTCGCCCGTCAGCCGGTCGAGACCGGTGTTCTCGAGGATCGTCACGCCGTGGTCGGCATGGGCCTTGCGGAAATAGTCCGAGGTCTCGGGCGCGGCCACGCGCTGGAGGATGCGCGGCGCCATCTCGATCAGCGTGACGGAAAGCCCCAGCTTGGCGCCCACCGCCGCCGCCTCGAGCCCGATATAGCCGCCGCCGACGATGAGGAGCTTGCGCCCGGCCTCGAATTCCGGGGCCATCGCGTCGACATCGGCGAGCGTGCGGACGGTGTAGACGCCCTTCAGATCGCCGCCCACCGCCGCCGGCAGCCGCCTTGGGCGCGAGCCGGTGGTCAGCGCGAGCTGGTCGTAGGAGATCGTCTCGCCGTTCACCCGCACGGTCTTCGCGGTGCGGTCGATCGCGGTCACCGGCGCGCCGAGCTTCAGCGTGATGCCCTGCTCCTCCCAGAAGGCCGGCGCGCGGAGATAGAGCCGCTCCAGTTCCATGTCGCCGAGCAGGTAGCCCTTCGACAGCGGCGGGCGCTGGTAGGGCGGCGCCGGCTCCTCGCCGATCATCGTGACCTCCCCGTCATAGCCAAGGGCGCGCAGCTTCGCCGCAAGAGAGGCGCCGGCCTGGCCCGCGCCGATGATAACGATCCCGCCCATGCCCATTCTCCCTCTGGTCGCCGGTCGCGGGGAGCCTATATCGTGGGTTCGGGAAAACGCAACGCGAGAGGATGAGAGAATGGCACTTTCCAAGGGCGACCGGCTGCCGGAGGCGACATTCGTGGAAATGGGCACCGAGGGGCCGCAGGAAGTTAAGCTTTCCGAGCGGCTGAAGGGCCGAAAAGTCGTGGTTTTTGGACTGCCCGGCGCTTATACCGGCCCCTGCACCGGCATTCACATCCCGAGCTTCGTCAAGACCGCCGACGCCTTCCGGGCGAAGGGCGTGGACGAGATCATCTGCATCGCCGTCAACGATCCCTTCGTGCTCAAGGCCTGGGGCGAATCGACCGGTGCCACGGCGGCCGGGATCAGCTTTCTGGGCGATGCCGACGGCAGCTTCACCAAGACGCTCGGCATGGAGTTCACCGCGCCGCATCTCGGCCTGATCGGGCGCTCGAACCGCTATGCGCTGGTGCTCGACGACGGGGTGATCACCGCCGCGAGGGTCGACAAGCCGGGGGTCTGCGACATCTCGACCGGCGAACACCTGCTGGCGGAGATCTGAGCGTGATCGCCGCGGGCGGGCGCCTGCCGGAGGCGGAGCTTCTCAGGATCGGCGCGGGCGGACCGGAGACGGTCCGCCTGTCGGAGCGTCTTGCGGGCCGCAAGGTGGTGCTCTTCGCGGTGCCGGGGGCGTTTACGCCGACCTGCGATTCGGCGCATCTGCCGGGCTTCATCCGCAGCGCCCCCGCGCTTCGCGCGAGAGGCGTCGAGGAGATCATCTGCGTTTCGGTCAACGACGCCCATGTGATGCGCTACTGGGGCGATACCACGGGCGCGACGGCGGCGGGTATCACGCTTCTGGCCGATGCCGACGGCGCCTTCGCCCGCGCGCTGGGGCTCACCTACGACAATCCCGCCGCCGGCATGTTCGGCCGCTCGCGCCGCTACGCGATGGTGGTGGAGGACGGGGTTGTGACCGCCTTCGAGCTTGACCCAATCGGCCAGTGCAGCCTTTCGACCGGCGAGGCGCTGCTGGAGAAGCTCTGAGCCCTACTTGCGGGCGTGGATCTCGCAAAGGCAGGTGACGGGCTCGGAATGGTCGCGCTGCACCTCGGCGGCGCCGGCGATCTTGTCCATCCGCTTCGCGAGCGTGAGGTCGAGCGCCGACAGACCGCCGCAATCATGCGTGGTCAGCGTCACGTCGACCACGTTGTAGACGTTCGACCATTCCGGGTGGTGGTTCAGTTTCTCGGCCTGGAGCGCCGCGCGGGACATGAAGCCCCAGGCTTCGGAGAAGTTGCGGAACTTCCAGATCTTGCGGATCGCGTCGCGGCCCTCGACCGCCCCCCATCCGGCGTCGCCCAGCGCGGGCAGCTCGGCCTTGCGTTCGGCTTCGGTCAAAAGGTCCGCCATTGCGTCACTCCTTTTCGCTTCGCGCCGCGTCATCGGCCGCGCTTGCGCGCATCAGCGCCGGGCGCTCGCTGATCCGCGCCCAGTAGGCTTCGAGCGCTGGGCGCTTCTCGATCGTGCCGAAATGCATCCCGAAGCCGATCTGCGACCCGGTCGCGACATCGGCGGCGGAGAATCTGTCGCCCGCCAGGTAAGGATGCGCGCTCACCGCGCGTTCGAGCGCGTCGAGCGCGATGTCGAGCGGGCCGAAGCCGACCCGCCCGCGTTGCTCGTCCGGAACGATCCAGCCGCAGATCTTGGCGATCACCGCCGCCTCGAACGGCCCGGCCCCGAAAAACAGCCAGCGGTAATAGGCCGAGCGGTCCTCCGGCGCGAGCCCGGCCTCGGGGAAGGCGTCGGCGAGATAGGCGCAGATCGCGGCATATTCGGTGACGATGCGGCCCTTGTGGACCAGCGCCGGCACCTTGCCCATCGGGTTGATCGCGAGATAGTCCGGCGCCTTCATCGCCTCGCCGTAGTCGAGGTAGCGCACCTCGTAGGGCTGGCCCACCTCCTCCAGCATCCAGCGCGCGATCCGACCGCGCGACATCGGGTTCGAATAGAGGATGAGGTCGGCGGCCATGACGTGGCACTCCCTTGCATCTCGCCGCGAATACTCCCGCCGGAGGAGAAAAACTTCAATGCCTCCGGCGGGGATATTTGCAGCAAGATGAAGGCAGGATCAGTCGCCACTTTCCGTCTTGCGGAAGGGGCCATAATCGGTCAGCACCGCGATCTCGCTGCCGACGGCATGTCGTTCGGCTTCGAGGTAGCGGGCGATGGCAGCGCGAAATGATGGCTCGGCGATCCAGTGCAGCGAGTGCGTCTCGACCGGCAGGTAGCCGCGGGCGAGCTTGTGCTCGCCCTGCGCGCCGGCCTCGACGCGGGACAGGCCGTGAGCGATCGCGTGGTCAATCGCCTGGTAGTAGCAGCATTCGAAATGCAGGAACGGGTGGTCCTCGAGCGCGCCCCAGTAGCGGCCGTAGAGCGTGTCGGAACCGAGGAAGTTCAGCGCCCCGGCGACCGGGCGGCCGTCGCGCTCAGCGAGGATGAGCAGAACGTCGTCGCACATCGTCTCGTGGATCTCGTCGAAAAATTCCCGCGTGAGGTAGGGCCGGCCCCATTTGCGGCTGCCGGTGTCCTGGTAGAAAGCCCAGAACGCCTCCCAGTGCTCGGGCCGGATCGCGGCGCCGGAAAGCCGGCGGATCGTGCCGCCGAAGGCCGCGGCGCCGGCCCGTTCGCGCCGGATCGCCTTGCGCTTGCGCGAGGAGAGTTGGCCGAGGAAGGCCTCGAACCCGGCATAGCCGCGGTTCTCCCAGTGGAACTGCTGGGTGACGCGGTGCAAGAGTCCCATCGCGCGGCCCGCCTCGGCCTCCTCGGCGGTACAGAAGGTGACATGGGCCGACGAAAGCGCATTGTCGGCGGCGATCTGTACCATCGCCTGGGTCAGCGCGGCGCGGCCCGCCACCTCCCAACCGGGGCGGGTGAGGTAGCGGCGGCCGGTCACGGGCGTGAAGGGCACCGCCGCCTGCAGTTTCGGGTAGTACCGTCCCCCCGCCCGCTCCAGCGCATCGGCCCAGCCGTGGTCGAAGATGTACTCGCCCTGGCTGTGGCTCTTGGCATAGAGCGGCATCGCGGCGATGACCTCGCCCTCGACGCGGGCGACAAGGTGGTGCGGCTGCCAGCCGGTCCCGGCGCCGACCGAGCCCGAGCGTTCGAGCGCGGCGAGGAACCGGTGCGTGGTGAAGGGGTCTCGCGGCCGGCCCACCGCCGCCTCAGGGCAGGCGCAGGCGTCCCAGTCGGCGGCGGCGATGTCGCCGAGGCCGGAGAGGACGGTGATCTCGATGGCGGTCTGGTCCATGGGCGGGCGGGTTCCTCCCCCCTGACTTGGGGAGGCGCCCCCGCCCGCGTCAAGCCGGAACCGGCGCGGCATAGCCCTCGAAGGTGACGTTCGCGGCGACCCGGCGCGCCTTGGCCTCGGCCTCGGGCGAGCGCACGGTCCAGCACAGCACCACCGCGCCCGCCCGCTTCAACTCGGCCACGCGGTCGCGGCCGAGATCGGCGGCCTCGTGCGAGATGAAGCTCGCGCCGACCTCGTCGTAATCCGGTATATCGCGCAGCCGGTCGCGCACCGCGGCGGGCAGGAGCGGCCAGTCGGCCGCCGTGTAGGACGAGGTGACGAGCCCGCGCGGACGGTCGGGCGCGGCCGCGGCGAGCGCGGCCACGGAATGGGGATTGAAGGACATCAGCGCCACCGGCCCGGCATAGTCGCGGAGCGCCGCGGCCACCGCCCGTTCCAGCGGGCCGACATCGGGCCCCATCGCGCCGTCCTGGTCCTTGATCTCGATGAGAAGCGGCACCCGGCCCGCGACGAGCGCGAGCATCTCGGCGAGCGTCGGCACGCAGTCCGCACCGCCAAGGAGCTTCAGCGTGCCCAGCTCCGCCGCCGTACGGCTGCCGACCCGGCCCGGCACCCCGGTCAGGCGCCGCAGGTCGTAATCGTGGAACACCATCGGCACGCCGTCGGCCGAAGGCTGGATGTCGCACTCGATCCCGACGCCCGCCGCGACCGCCGCGCGGAACGCGGCCAGAGAATTCTCCGGCCGGCCCGCGCTGCGGTCGTGGAGCCCGCGATGGGCGATGGGGGCGGTCAGGAAGGCGGCGGGCAGCGAAACCGGCCGCGGCGCCATCATGCGACCTGGAACACGGCCTCGATCTCGACCGCGACGCCGAGCGGCAACGCCGGCGCCGAGACCGCGGCGCGGGCATGGCGGCCGGCATCGCCGAGCACCTCGACCATGAGGTCGGAGCAGCCGTTGATCACCTTCGGCTGGTCGGTGAAGTCCGGCGTCGAGTTCACGAAGCCGGTGAGCTTGACCACCCGCACGATCCGGTCGAGATCGCCGCCGAGCGCGGCGCGGGCCTGCGCCAGAAGGCTGAGCCCGCAGCGCCGCGCGGCCTCGGCCCCGTCCGCGACCGCCATGTCGGCGCCGAGCCTACCCTTGATCAGGCCGTCCGGGCCCTGGCTGATCTGGCCAGAAACGAAGACGAGGTCGCCCGTCCGCACATAGGGCACGTAATTCGCCGCCGGCGCGGGGGCGTCCGGCAGGGTGATGCCAAGGTCTGCCAAGCGTGCGTCGATCTTTCCGGCCATGTCGCAATCTCCCGATTCCAGTTTCGGCGGAAGTTACCCCCGGCGCGCGCCGAACGAAAGCCCGGACGCGGCGGTCGGTCACGGCAAAACACCGGCCCGAGCCGATCTGCTCCGCTTGCGGCTTGCCTCCGGCGGTCATGGCTTCTAAGCCTTGAATCGGGGCAGGGTCACGCAACGTCGCTATAGCGAGGGCGTAAGGGGCAGATGTCGGACACTTCTATTGATTCCGCGATCCGCGGCCGGTCGCTCGGACCGGTCCTCGCTTTAACCTGGCTTCTCGCGGGCTGCGCCGCGCCGCCCCCCGGCGTAGAGTTCAACGATCCCCACGAGGCGCAGAACCGGGCCGTTCACGAGGAGAACCTGGCAATGGACCGGGCGCTCTTCGGCGGCGGCAAGCCAGACAGGAAGCCGTTCCTGCCGGAGCCGGTCGCGACCTCGCTCAGCAACTTCGCGAGCAACCTCGACATGCCCGGCTCGGCGGTGAACAGCGTGCTGCAGGTGCGCCCGGGACCGGCATTGCAGAACACGCTGCGCTTCGCGATCAATACGACGATCGGCGTCGGCGGCCTGCTGGACCCGGCGACCGCGATGGGCATCCATGCCGAGAGTACCGATTTCGGCGAGACGCTGCATGTCTGGGGCGCGCCGGAAGGCGCTTACCTGGTCGTGCCCTTCGCCGGCCCCACGACGGAGCGCGACGCGATCGGCTGGGTCGCCGATCTCTTCGTCGACCCGGTCAGCATCCTCGTCGGCGCGCCCGAAGCCTATTACATCGTCGCGGCGCGGCTGGGCGGACGGGCAGCCGACCGCCAGCTCTATGGCGAGACGATCGACTCGATCCTATATGAAAGCGCGGACAGCTACGCGCAGATGCGGCTCATCTACCTGCAGAACCGCCGCTTCGAGCTTGGCATCGAAACCGACGTCTTCGACCCCTACGAGGATCCCTATGGCCAGTAACATCTCCCGCCGTCACCTGCTCGCAACCCTTCCCGCAGGCCTCGCGCTGGCGCACCTTCCGGGCGTGGCCGGGGCGCTCACCGTCGGCGAGGCACGGGCCCTGGTCGACCGGGTCGTGGACGAGGTCAACGGCGTGATCAACTCCGGCAAGTCCGAAAGCGCGATGCTGCGCTCTTTCGAGGCGATCTTCGTGCGTTACGCCGATGTCCGCTATATCGCCCAGAGCGCGCTCGGCCCGGCCGGGCGGCGCGCCAGCAAGGCGCAGATGGCGGCCTATATCAAGGCGTTCCAGGGCTATATGGCGCGCAAGTACGGGCGCCGCTTCCGCGAGTTCATCGGTGGCAGGATCGAGGTCTCCAACGCGCGACCGCTGAAGAGCTTCTACGAGGTGCGCTCGGTCGCGCATCTGCGCGGCCAGGCGCCGTTCCGCGTCGACTGGCACGTCTTCGACAAGTCCGGCCGCGATCTTTTCTTCAACATCATCATCGAGGGCGTGAACATGCTCGCGGCCGAGCGCACCGAGATCGGCGCGATGCTCGACCGCCGCAAGGGCGATATCGGCGCCCTGACCGCCGACCTGACGCGGGCGGGCTGAAGCCTGGGCGCCAGCCGGGATCAGTTCCGGCCGCCGCCGAGAATCGCGCCGAGAACATCCCGCAGAACGCTTTCGACCGGATCCCGGCGCGGCTGCTGGCCCTGCTGGGCAAACCCGCCACTCTGCTGGGTCTGGCCGGCCCAGGCCGGGGCCGGCAGCTGCTCGGGCCGGATCATCGGCAGCGGCGCGGGCGGCAGGCCCTCGTTGATCCGCAGCATCACCTCGTGCCAGATCTCGGCCGGCAGGCCGCCGCCGGTCACGCCGGTAAGCGGCGAGTTGTCGTCATTGCCCATCCAGACGCCGGCGACATAATCGGCGGTGAAGCCGATAAACCAGGCGTCGCGGTAATCCGAAGTGGTGCCGGTCTTGCCGGCCGCATCGCGGTCCGGAAGCCGCGCCCGCCCGCCGGTACCGCGTTCGATCACCTGGGTCATCATGTAGGTGAGCTGGCGCGCGGCCTCCTCGGAGATCACCCGCTCGCCCATGCCGCCCTCCTGGCCCATGAGCGCGGTGTCGTCGCCCTGGATGCGCAGCTCGGTCAGACCGTAGGGCTTGACCGAGGAGCCGCCGTTCAGGATCCCGGCATAGGCTCCGGTCATCTCGATCAGCGTCGATTCCGACGCGCCCAGCGCCACCGCCGGACCGGCCGCGAGGTCGGAGGCGAGCCCGAAATGCTCGGCCACCTGACGGACCGCCTCGAGCCCGACCCACTGGCTGACCCGCACCGTCGCGGTGTTGATCGAATTGGTCAGGGCCTCGGTCAGCGTGATCGGCCCGCGGAAGTCCTTGGTGTAGTTCTGCGGAGACCACTCGCCCGAACCCTTGACGTAAAGCGTGATCGGCGCGTCCTCGACGACCGAGTTCATCGTGAAGCCCATGTCGAGGGCCGCGGCATAGACGAAGGGCTTGAAGGTGGAGCCGACCTGCCGGAGCGCCTGCGTCGCGCGGTTGAACGCGCCCGAGACCTTGGTCTTGCGCCCGCCCACCATCGCCCGCACGGCGCCGTCGGCCGACATCACCACGATTGCCGCCTGGGCCTGCGAGCCTTCCTTGACCTTGGTGTCGAAGACGAAGGCCAGCGCCTCTTCCGCCGCCGTCTGCATCCGCTGGTCGAGCGTGGTGCGGACGATCACGTCCTCAGTCGTGTCCTGGGTCAGGAAGCCCGGACCGGATTCCATCACCCAGTCGGCGAAATAGCCGCCGGCGCGAGCCTCGGCCGCCTGCGACAGCCGCGCCGGGTTGGCGCGGGCCTCGGCATACTGGGTGTCGGTCAGATAGCCCTGATCGTGCATGAGGCCGAGGATCACCGCCGCGCGGTCCTGCGCCCGGCCGAGATCGTTGGTCGGCGCGTAGTAGGAGGGCGCCTTCAGGAGGCCAGCGAGCATCGCCGCCTCGCTCGGACTGACCTCGTTCGCGGACTTGCCGAAATACCGCTGGCTCGCCGCCTCGAAGCCGCGCGCGCCTGCGCCGAGATAGGCGCGGTTGATGTAGAGCGTGAGGACGTCGTCCTTGCCATACTTGGCCTCGAGCGCGAGGGAGTACGGGACTTCCTTGATCTTGCGCACGAGGCTGCCGCGGCGGCAGTCGGCCTCGTAATCGGCCTCGGACTTCCAGGTCGCCGGGTCATAGGCGACACCGAGGCAGAGGAGCTTCGCGACCTGCTGGGTGATCGTCGAGCCGCCGTTGCCTTCGAGCGGCCCCCGCCCCTCGGCGAGGTTGATGCGGATCGCGCTGGCGATGCCGCGCGGACTGACACCGAGATGGCGGTAGAACCGCTTGTCCTCGGTCGCAACGATCGCGTTCTTCAGATGCGGCGACACCGTGTCGGCGGTGATCGTGCCGCCGAAGGTCTCGCCGCGCCAGGCGAAGACCTTGCCGTCGCGGTCGAGCATCGTGACCGAGCCGCGCGTACGGGCGTCGATCAGCTGTTCGAGCGGCGGCAGTTGCGCATAGAAATAGAGCGTCGCGAGGCCGACGAGAATCGCGACCACCGCGCCGACGCGCCAGCCGATGCCCCAGACCACGCGCCAGATCAGCCCGGCGAGCCCAGTCACCAGCCTTACCGGCCAGCTTGATCCACTCGCCGCCCGGCGCGGTCTCGACGCCTTCGGCTTGCGCGTCTTCTTTTGCGCCGGTTTCGATTTTGGCGCAGCGCTCTGCGAATAGCGCCTCTCGGCGACCATGGGGGGTTTCTTGCCGCCCGATCTGCTCATTGATCTCGAACCCGATGCCTCTTTGTCAGGCCGGGACCATACAGGCACGCGCCGGGAATGTGGAGCCGTCCGCGTTCACGTTTCGCTTCGTCAACCGCCTAAAAAACAGGCAATCGGCGGAAAACGTGCGAAAGATGTGCGTATCCCCGGATTTGCCCCTCTCATCGCCGCTGCATTTCTTGAAATGCTGCACCGCAGCGTCTTGGCTCATCCCCGAGGCCCGCTCTGGGGGCTGGTTTTGCGAGGAACGGGACGTGAAATACATCATAGCGGCAATCAAGCCCTACAAGCTCGACGAGGTGCGCGAGGCGCTGACCGCGGTCGGCGTCCGGGGCATGATGGTGAGTGAAATCAAGGGCTTCGGAACGCAGTCCGGCCATACCGAGATCTACCGCGGCGCCGAATACGCGGTGAACTTCGTGCCCAAGGTGAAGATCGAGGTCGCGGTCAGCACGGCGCTGGCCGACGACGTCGTCGACGTCATCGCCCGCATCGCGCGGACCGACAAGATCGGCGACGGCAAGATCTTCGTCCTCGACCTTCAGGACGCCTTGCGCGTCCGGACCGGGGAAACCGGGGAGGACGCGCTGTGAGTCGGCACATGGATAGGGGGAACGGAATGACGAGACTCGCTGGATGGGCCGCGCTCGCGGCCGGATTCGCCGCCCTGCCCGCGGTGGCGCAGGAGGCGACGGCCGAGGCCGCGCCGGTGATGGACAAGGGCGACGTCGCCTGGATGATGGTCTCGACGCTTCTGGTGCTGTTCATGATCCTACCGGGGCTCGCGCTCTTCTATGGCGGGCTGGTGCGGTCGAAGAACATGCTCTCGGTGCTGATGCAGTGCACGATGATCACCGCGTTGGTCATGGTGATCTGGGTCGTCTACGGCTACTCCTTCGCCTTCGGCGGCGGTACGGGACCGTTCTTCGGAGGCTTCGGTAAGCTCTTCCTCGCCGGCGTCACGCCTGACAGCATGTCCGCGACCTTCACCGACGGCGTGGTGATCCCGGAATATGTCTTCATCGCCTTTCAGATGACCTTCGCGGCGATCACGCCCGCGCTGATCGTCGGCGCCTTCGCCGAACGCATCAGGTTCGGGGCGGTGATGCTGTTCTCGGCGCTCTGGGTGACGGTGGTCTACTTTCCGGTCGCCCACATGGTCTGGGACGGCGCCGGGCTGATCTTCAACATGGGGGCGCTCGACTTCGCCGGTGGCACCGTCGTCCACATCAACGCAGGCGTGGCGGCGCTGATCGGCGCGCTCTTCATTGGGCCGCGAGTCGGCTACGGCCGCGACATGATGGCGCCGCATTCGATGACGCTGACGCTTGTCGGCGCCGGCATCCTCTGGGTCGGCTGGTTCGGTTTCAACGCAGGGTCCAACCTCGAGGCCAATGGCGGCGCGACGCTCGCCATGATCAACACCTTCACGGCGACGGCGGGTGCGATCCTCGCCTGGGCCGGGCTCGAAGCCCTACTGCGCGGCAAGGCCTCGCTGCTCGGCGCCGCTTCGGGCCTCATTGCCGGGCTCGTCGCGGTGACGCCGGCGGCCGGCACGGTCGGCCCGGTCGGCGCCATCGTCCTCGGCGCCATCGCCTCGGCGGTCTGCTACTTCTTCGTCGCGGTGGTGAAGAACAAGTTCGGGTATGACGACAGCCTCGACGTCTTCGGCATCCACGGAATCGGCGGCATCGTCGGAGCGATCGGCACCGGTATCTTCACCGCGCCCGGCCTTGGCGGCACCGGCGGCGAGGACTACGCGATCGCCGCGCAGACCTGGATCCAGATCCAGGCGGTCGCGATCACCATCCTCTGGTGCGGCCTCGCCTCGACGGTGCTCTACCTTATCGTCGACAAGACCATCGGGCTCCGCGTCGCCGGCGACGACGAGCGCCGGGGGCTCGACCTCACGGCGCATGGCGAGAGCGCCTACCACGCCTGAGCCGCGGCGCGGGAAGAACAAAAGGCGGGGCATTTGCCCCGCCTTTTCTTTTGCTCCGGCGAGCCTGCGCCCCGCCCGGACGCCCGGCGATCAGATCCCTACGTCGAGGATGGCGCGGGCAAGGATCGGTACGGTCGTCGTGTTGAGACCGGCGATGTTGAGCCGCGAATCGCCCACCATGTAGATCCCGTGCTCGGTCTTCAGCCGCTCCACCTGCTCCGGGCTCGCGCCGAGGCGCGAGAACATGCCGCGATGCTCGGCGATGAAGCCGAAACGGTCCGAGCCGGAGAGCCGCTGCAGTTCCTTCGCGAGCTGCTCGCGCAGGCCGAGCATGCCGCGCCGCACCTCCTCGAGTTCCGCCTGCCAGTCGGCGCGGAGCGTCGGATCGGTCAGGATCATCGTCACCAGCCGCGCGCCGTGGTCGGGCGGGAAGGAGTAGTTCTGCCGGTTGAGGAAGGCGAGCGTGCCTTGCGTCACCTCGCGGTTCGCCGGCTCCGACAGCGCGATCAGCGCGCCGGTGCGTTCGCGGTAGATGCCGAAATTCTTCGAGCAGGAGGCGGCGATCAGCACCTCGGGCCGCCGCGACGCGATCAGCCGCACCCCGGCCGCGTCCTCCTCGAGCCCGTCGCCGAAGCCCTGGTAGGCGATGTCGATCATCGGCACCGCGCCGGTCTTTTCCAGAAGTTCGGCCACCGCCTGCCACTGCGGCAAAGTCAGGTTCGCCCCGGTCGGGTTGTGGCAGCAGCCGTGCAGCAGCACGACGTCGCCGGGCTTCGCGGCGGCGAGATCGGCCAGCATCGCCTCGAAGTCGACCGCCCGCGTGTCGCTGTCGAAATAGCGATAGGGTTCCACGTTCATCCCGAGGTATTTCAGGATCGACAAGTGGTTGGGCCAGGTCGGGTCGGAGACCCAGACGCTCGCCTCGGGGTTCGCCATCCGGATCAGCTCGAAGGCCTGCCGGCAGGCGCCGGTGCCGCCGGGTGTGGCAACCGAGGAGATACGGTCGGCCGCCGCGGCATCGCCGAGAACGAGCTTCGCCATCGCCGCATTGTATTCAGGCTCGCCCGCGAGGCCGGTATAGGTCTTGGTCTTCTCGGTCTCCCAGAGCTGCTTCTCGGCGGCCTTGACCGCGCGCATGACCGGCGTGAGCCCGGTCGCGTCCTTGTAGACGCCGACGCCGAGGTCGATCTTGTCGGTCCGGGGATCTGCCTTGAACTGGCCGATGAGTTGCAGAATCTTGTCCGCGGGTTGCGGTTTGAGAGTGCCCAGCATGGCGATGCTCCTGTCAGCCTTTAGCGACCTTGAGGTCGCCGTACATTCCCCATTCCGCCCAGGACCCGTCGTAGAGCGCGTGGTCGCGCTTGCCCATCCGCTCCATCGCGAGGCTCAGGATCGCGGCGGTGACGCCCGAACCGCAGGTGGTGATCGCGGGTTTCGAAAGGTCGACGCCGGCGGTCTCGAACACGCTGCGCAGCGCGTCCGGCGCCAGCATCGTGCCGTCGCCGTTCAGGACCGCGCGATACGGCAGGTTCTTCGAATTCGGGATATGCCCGGACCTGAGACCCGGCCGCGGCTCTTCCTCCTCGCCGCGGAAGCGCGGCGCGCTGCGGGCGTCGATGATCTCGTGGTCGCGAAGCTTGGCGGCGGCGGCGACCTGGGTCACGTCCTTCACGAGATGCGCCTGGCGGCTCGTGGTGATGTGGCGGTCACGGAGCACCGGCGGCATGTCCTCGATCGGGCGTCCCTCGGACTGCCATTTCGGGAAGCCGCCGTCGAGCACCGCGACATCGGTCTTGCCCATCAGGCGGAAGAGCCACCAGACCCGCGCCGCCGAGAAGAGCCCTGCCCCGTCATAGACGACGACCTGGTGGCCGTCGCCCACGCCCATCGCCCGGAGGCGCGAGATGAACTTCTCCGGCGGTGGCGCCATATGCGGCAGCTGCGAGCGGTGATCGGAAATCTCGTCGATGTCGAAGAAACGGGCGTTCGGGATATGGGCGGCGGCGTAATCCGCCCGCGCGTCGCGCCCCATGTCCGGCAGATACCAGGACGCGTCGAGGATCCTGAGGTCCGGATCCTTCAGATGCGCCTCAAGCCAGTCGGTGGAAACGAGCGTCTTCGGATCGTCCGCAGCCATGGAAATCCCCTCTCTGCCTGCCCTGCATTATCCGGCGCGCGAGGGCGGACGCAAGGCCACATTCGGCCGCGCCCGCTCAGCCCTGCTTCAGAAGCCGCTGCTTCTGCCGGTTCCAGTCGCGCTTGGCCTCGGTCGCGCGCTTGTCGGCGACCTTCTTGCCCTTCGCGACGCCGATTTTCAGCTTCACGATACCCTTGTGGTTGAAGTACATCACGAGCGGCACCAGCGTCATGCCCTCGCGCCCCACCGCCTGCCAGAGCCGCCCGAGTTCCTTCCGCGACACCAGGAGCTTGCGCCGCCGCCGTTCCTCGTGGCCGAAGATGCCGGCCTGTTTGTAGGGCGCGATATAGCCGTTGATCAGCCAGAGCTCGCCATCCTCGACCGAGGCGTAGCTGTCGGCGATATTCGACTGGCCGGTGCGGAGCGACTTCACTTCCGATCCAGTCAGCACGATGCCGACCTCGAGATCGCTCTCGATGAAATAGTCGAACCGAGCGCGGCGGTTCTCGGCGATCACCTTGTAGTTGGGGTCTGATTTCTCGGCCATGATCCGCCCGAGATAGGCGAGCGCGCGGGCCAAGTCCAGAGCGCCGGCGGGCATCCTTACCCGCCGGCGCCGAGGTTACAGCCTCAGGCCGGTCTTGCGGCCCTCGTGGAAGGCGTAGGGCGCCTGCCGGGGGGCCGCGGCGTCGCCGATGAGGTGGGTCTCGATCCCGGCAAGGTCGCCCGACAGCGGATCAAAGGCGCGGTTCGTCGTCGACATGACGAGGGCCGAGGCGTCGAGCCTGCTGTCGCTGCCGGTGAGCATGTTGCGGATTGTCGCCCCGTTGCCATGCCATTCGGCGATCAGGTGTTCGGTCAGGAAGGTCACGCCGAGCTGCGCCAGCCTCGGGCGGAGCGGAATGTCCGACGAGGTGCGCGCCAGTTCCTTGCCGATGAAGGGCTCCGGCGTGACGATCGTCACCTTCAGCCCCCGCTCGGCCATCGCCCAGGCGGTGCCGAGGCCGCGCCAGTTGCCGCCCTCGTCATAGAGGATGACGTGATCCCCGAGCTTCGCCTCGCGGCGCATGACGTCCTCGGGAGCGTAGATATTACCCTTGTCAATGCCGGGAAGCCGGTCGTCGCCCGGCATCCACCTCTGGAAGCCATCCTCGTCCGGCAGCGAGCCGGTCGCCAGCACCACGGCATCGGGGTTCAGCGCGCGGATGTCCTCGGCTTCTGCGTAGCTGTTCAAGTGGAGCCGGACCTGCAGCTTCTCGAGCTGGCGTTCGTACCAGTCCATCAGCTCAAGGATCTGCGCCCGGCGCGGTTGCTCGCCGGCAAGCCGGAACTGACCGCCGATGCGGGCCTGCGCCTCGAAGATGTCGACCCTGTGCCCGCGTTCGGCGGCGACACGCGCCGCCTCCAGCCCGGCCGGGCCGGCGCCGACGACGACCACGCGGCGGGGCGTCTCGGAGGGCGTGAAACGGTCGCCGCCCCATTCGAACTCGCGCCCCGCCGAGGGGTTGATCAGGCAGGAGATCCAGTAGTCGCGCGAGCGCCTGCCCCAGCACATCTGGTTGCAGGAGATGCAGCCGCGCACGTCCTCGGCCCGGCCCTCGGAGGTCTTGCGCGCCAGATGCGGGTCGGCGATCTGGCCGCGCACGATCGAGACCATGTCGGCCTGACCGGAGGCGATCACCGCCTCGGCATTCTCGGGCGTGCGGATATGCGCCTCGGAGGTGACCTTGGCGTGCTTGACGATCTTCTTCAGCTCCTCGGTGAAGGGGGCCGTCAGCTTCTCGCCGTAAAGGAAGGTCGGCATCAGCCGCTGGAAGTCGAGATAGCCGCCGTGACCGCAGGTGACATAGTCGATATGCCCCGTAGCGTCATGCGCCGCCACGACCTCGGCCAAAGCCTCGCCCTGAAGCGTCACGTCGTAGGCGTCGGATGTGCTGATCGCGAGGCCGATGATGAAATCCTCGCCGCACCGCTTTCGAATGCCCTCGATGATCGTGCGCGACATGCGGGTGCGGTTCTCGAGGCTCCCGCCCCACTTGTCGGTCCGCTTGTTCGACCACGGCGTCCAGAACTGGTCGAGGAGCGAGTGATAGGCGCCCCAGACCTCGACGCCTTGGAAACCGCCATTCTGGCAGCGCACGGCGGCGGCGATATGGGCCTCGATCAGCTCCTCGATCTCGGCCTCGGTCATCGCGTGCGAGCCGTCCGAGTCGTGATAGCTCGGCCCCCCGGACGGCCCCCAGTGCGGCGAAAAGCTTAGGTCGGAATCACCGTGCGAGCCGACATGGTAGAGCTGCTGGAGGAGGACGGCGCCCGCCTCCTTCACCGGCTCGGTCACTTTGCGGAAATGCGGGATCACATCGTCGGTGCCGTGGCGGAAGTTGCCTCGCGTGAGGACGCCGGTGCGGTGCACCGGCATCGGCTCGGCGACGATCATCGCCGCGCCGCCCAGCGCGCGTTCAAGGAGATAGGCGCCGAACCGCTCTCCGGGCAGGCCCTCGACGCTCATGTTAGCGGTATGGGCACCGAAGACGATGCGGTTGCGGAGCGTATGTCCCCGAAGCTCGATCGGGGACATGAGGCGGGGATGGGCGGTGGTCATGGTCAGCCCCTTATGCGCTCGCCGGCCGCGTCGTAGACCGGCTCGGCCACGACCTTGGCGGCGCAGAAGGTACCGTTGATCTCGACCTGAAGCGCGGTGCCGTCGGCGGCCGCCGCAGGTGGCACATAGCCGAGCGCCACCGAGCGGCCCACATGATGGGCATAACCGCCCGAGGTCACATGGCCGATACAGGCGCCGTCTTGCAGAATCGCCTCGTCGCCAACCACATCGCGGTCGGTCTCGATGACCATGGTAACGAGCCTGGCCTTCGGGCCGCGCTTCGCCTCGGCCTCGGCCGCCGCCTTGCCGATGAAGTCCTTCTTCCAGTCGATGAAGGCGTCGAGCCCGCTTTCCGCCGCCGTGTAGTCGGGGCGGAAGTCCATCGTCCAGACTCCCCAGCCCTTTTCCAGCCGCAGGCTCATCAGCGCCCGCGCGCCGTAGGGCTTCAGCCCCAGATCATCGCCCGCCTCCTCCAGCGCCTCCCAGAGCCGCATCTGGTACTGGGGCGCCACATAGATCTCGTAGCCGAGCTCGCCCGAGAAGGAGAGCCGCATCAGAATCGCCGGCACGCCGCCGACGAAGGTCTTGCGGACATCGCGGAACTTCAGCGCATTCGCGGAAACGTCGTCGCGGGTAACACGCTCGAGGAGCTTGCGCGCATTCGGCCCGGCGATGGCGACACCGTGCAGGCTGTCGGTGATGTTGGCGTAGCTGACGCCCTCCCCCGGCAGGTGGCGGGTGAACCAACGCCGGTGCATCTCCTGCGCGGCACCCGAGCCGAGCAGCAGGAAGTGATCCTCGGCGAGGCAGGTCACCGTGAGGTCGCCGTAGAGCTTGCCCTTGTGGGTCAGCACCGGCGAGAGCGCGACGCGCCCCGGTTTCGGCAGCCTGCCGGCGAGCATCCGGTCGAGGAAGGCGCGCGCGCCCGGCCCCTTGACCTCGTGCTTGCCGAAGTTGGCGATCTCGATCATGCCGACCGCCTCGCGCACCGCCTTCACCTCGGCCGCGACATAGGCGTGGCTGCGGTTGCGGTCGAAGGTCGGCGTCTCATGCGCATCCTCGGGGCCGTTCGCGAACCAGAGCGCGTGTTCGAGCCCGAAGGAGGTGCCCATGACCGCGCCGCGCCCGACCAGCCTGTCAAAAAGCGCGGTGGTCTTCTGGCGCCGGCCCTTGGGCAGGGTCTCATTCGGGAAGGTCATCACGAAGCGGCGCTCGTAGTTCTCCGACGACTTCACGGTGCCCCAGTCGGGGGTGGCGAAATCGCCGAAGCGGGCGATGTCCATGGCCCAGACGTCGATCTCGGGCTCGCCCTCGATCATCCATTCGGCAAGGCACTTGCCGACGCCGCCGCCCTGGCAGAAACCCGCCATGACACCGACCGCCGCCCAGTAATTCGTGAGCCCCGGCACGGGCCCGATCATCGGGTTGCCATCGGGGCCGAAGGTGAAGGGGCCGTTGACGACGTTCTTGATGCCGGCGCGGCCGAGCGCAGGGATGCGGCCGAAGGCAAGCTCCAGCCGGTCGGCGATCCGGTCGAGATCGGGCTGAAGAAGCTCGTGCCCGAAATCCATCGGCGTGCCGCCCACCTTCCAAGGGGTCGACTTCGGCTCGTAGGTGCCAAGGAGCATCCCGTTCCGCTCCTGGCGGAAATAGATGTTGGCCTCGTAGTCGATGCCTGCGGGCAGGCGCTCACCCGTCTTCATCCGCTCGGCGATCTCGGGGATCTCCTCGGTAACGAGGTAGTGGTGCTCCATCGGCTGGACCGGCAGGTGGACGCCAGCCAGCCGCCCCGCCTCGCGCGCCCAGAGGCCGGCCGCGTTAACGACATGCTCGGTGTTGATCGTGCCCTTCTCGGTCACGACGTCCCAGGTCCCGTCCTTGCGCTGGCGCGTCTCGATCACCGGGGTATGGGTATAATATTTCGCGCCGTGCACGCGGGCCGACTTCGCATAGGCGTAGCAGACGCCCGACGGGTCCACGTCGCCGTCAAGCGGGTCCCAAAGGGCGGCGATGTAGTGTTTGGGGTCGATCAGCGGGTGGCGTCGCGCGGCCTCCTCGACGGAGATGAACTCCTGGTCGAGGCCCATGTAGCGGGCCTTCGACCGCTCGCGCTTGAGGTAGTCGTACCAGACCTCGTTCGAGGCGAGGTAGAAGCCGCCCGTGTTGTGCATCCCCACCGACTGGCCCGAGGTCTCCTCGATCTCCTTGTAGAGGTTGATCGTGTAGCCCTGAAGCCGGCTGATGTTGGGGTCGGACGAGATCGTGTGGATCTGGCCGGCCGCGTGCCAGCTCGACCCGGAGGTCAGCTCGTCGCGTTCGAGAAGGATGACGTCCTTCCAGCCGAACTTGGCGAGGTGGAAGAGGATCGAGCAGCCGACGACGCCGCCGCCGATGATGACAACACGGGCGTGAGTTTCCATGGGTATTCTCTTGCTTCGCGAGGTTGCGGTCTCAGTACCATGCGTCCGGCATCGAGGCCTTCTTCTTGGCGATGTAGTCCTTCAGCGCCTCGTCGATGCCCTCGTCGAGATGCGGCGCCTGATACTCGCGCAGCTTCTCCTTCCAGAGACGGTTGGCGCGGGTCGCGGCATCGGTCGAACCGTTCGCCTCCCATTTCTCGAAGGGCTCGTTGTCGGCGGTCTCGCTGTCCCAGAAGGCGGTCTCGTAATTCGCCATCGTGTGCGCGCAGCCGAAGAAGTGGTTGCCCGGACCGACCTCGGCGAAGGCGTCGACGGCGAGCTGGTTGTCGTCGATCTTCACCCCGTCGAGGTAGCTGTGCAGCGCGCCGCAGAGGTCGGCGTCGAGCATGAACTTCTCGTAGGACATCGACAGGAGCCCGTCGAGGAAGCCCGCCGAATGCAGGATGAAGTTCGCCCCGCAATGGATCGCGGCCAGCATCGACATCACGCTTTCGGTCATCGCCTGGGCGTCGGGCACCTTCGAGGTCGTGAAGTTGCCCGAGCAGCGCAGGGGCAGGTTCAGACGCCGCGCCAATTGACCGATCACCATCGAGCCGATCGCTGGCTCCGGCGTGCCGAAGGTCGGCGAGCCGGAACGCAAGGACATCGAGGACAGGAAGTTGCCGAAGATCACCGGGGCGCCCTTGCGTTCGAGCTGGGTGATCGCGCAGCCCGCCATGGTCTCGGCCAAAGCCTGGGCGATGGCGCCGGCATTCGTGACCGGCCCCATCGCGCCGCCGAGGATGAAGGGCACGATGACCGAGCCCTGGCCTGCGCGGGCATAGGCCCGAAGCGACTTGGTCATCGTCCCGTCCCAGACCAGCGGCGAGTTGACGTTGACGTTGCCCATGATGACGCAGTTTTGGTCGACGAACTCCTCGCCGAAGACGATCCGCGCCATGTCGATCGAATCCTCGCTGCGCTCCTCGGCGGTGATCGAACCGAGGAACGGGCGGTCGGAATAGCGGACATGGGCGTAGACCATGTCGAGGTGACGCTTGTTCACCGGCACGTCGGTCGGCTCGCAGATCGTGCCGCCGGAATGGTGGAACCACGGCGAGGACTGCGCGAGCTTGATGAAGTTCTGGAAGTCCTGGAGCGTGCCGAAGCGGCGGCCGCGGTCGAGATCCATCACGAACGGACAGCCATAGGAGGGCGCGAAGACCACGTTCCGGCCGCCGATCTGCACCGAATTGGCGGGGTTGCGGGCGTGTTGCGTGAACTCGGCCGGCGCGGTCTTCAGGATCTCGCGCAGCATGCCGGGCTCGAACTTCACCAGCGTGCCGTCGACCTTGGCGCCGGCCGCCTTCCAGTAGCCCAGGACAGCGTCGTCGTCGCGGAACTCGATCCCGGTCTCGGCGAGGATGCGGTCGGCTGCGGCCTCGATCTTCAGGAGGTTCTCTTCCGACAGGACGTCATAGGTCGGAATGTTCCGCACAATATAGGGCCGCCCGGGCCCCGTCGCCTTGTGCGACCGCTCGCGCCGCCGCGCCTCGCGCCCACCGTGCCGCGCCTTTGCCGTTGTGTCCTCGCCAGCCATTTCTCTCTCCTCGGCGGTTGCGCATTCCGGGCCCGATTTTACGGGCAGCGCAGCCGCCGGGGAAAGTAGCCATGGCGACATTCCGAAGGGGCGAAATGTCGTTTTGCATCGACATTGGGTCGGTGCCGTCCGGCCCCGCCGGACCGGTCCGGGCGGGGCTCGCTGCCCCGGCCGGACCGCGCCTGGCTCTTATTCGGCTGCGAGATCGGCAGCCCAGCCCGAGATCGCCTTGACCTCGAGGAACTCCTCGATCCCCCAATGCCCGCCTTCGCGCGCCCGTCCCGACGCTTTCACCCCGCCGAAGGGCGAGCCGGCACCACGGCTCTGGCCGTTCATCTCGACCATGCCGGACTTGAGCGCGAGCGCCATGCGGTTGCGCCGCGCTCCGTCCTGGGTCTGGACGTAGTTCGTGAGTCCGTAGGGCGTGTCATTGGCGATCCGGACCGCCTCGGCCTCGTCCTCGAAGGGAATGATCGACAGCACAGGCCCGAAGATCTCCTCGCGCTCGATGGTCATGCCGGGTGTCACATCGGCAAAGACCGTCGGGCGGACGTAGAAGCCCTTGTTCATCCCCTCGGGCAGGCCGAGCCCGCCGGCGATGAGCCGCGCACCCTCGTCGATGCCCTTCTGGATGAAGCCCTGGATCTGCTCCCACTGACGCTTGTTCACCACCGGGCCGATATGGCGGCCGGGTTCGGAGGCCGGGCCGACCTTGACCGAGGCCGCGACCTCCGCCGCCGTCTCCACCGCCCGGTCATAGACCGACCGCTCGACCAGCATCCGGGAGGGCGCGTTGCAGCTCTGGCCCGAGTTCTGCATCAGGTGCAGCACGCCGCGCTTCACCGCCTTCTCGTCGGCATCGGCGAAGATCACGTTGGCGCCCTTGCCGCCGAGTTCCAGCGTCACTCGCTTCAGCGTCTCGGCCGCCGCCTTGGAAATCGCGATGCCCGCGCGCGTCGAGCCGGTGAAGGAGATCATCTCGACATCCGGATGGGTCGAGAGCCGGGTGCCAACCCCCATCCCGTCGCCGTTGACGAGGTTGAAGACGCCCGGCGGCACGCCCGCGTCATGGCAGAACTCGGCGAAGAGCATCGCGTTGAGCGGGCTCTCCTCGGAGGGCTTCAGCACACAGGTGCAGCCCGCCAGAAGCGCCGGAATCGCCTTCAGCGCGATCTGGTTCATGGGCCAGTTCCACGGCGTGATGAGCCCGACGACGCCGATCGGCTCCAGCGCGATCCGGTCATTGGGCGCATGCGGGCCGAGCGGTTTCACCCACTCGATCTCGTCGAAGGCGCGGAGGAAGTTCTTCAGGTGCCACGGCAGGCAGGGCGCCTGGCTGTCGCGCGCCATGTCGATCGGCGCACCCATCTCGCAGGAGATCGCCTCGGCCAGTTCCTCCTTGCGCTTCTCGTACTGCTCGAGGATCCGCACCACGACGGCGCGGCGCTCGGCCGGCGGGGTCGCGGCCCAGGCCGGGAACGCGGCCTTGGCGGCGGCGACGGCCCTGTCGGCATCGGCTTCTGAGCCGAGCGAGATCACCGCGCAGGGCTCCTCGGTCGAAGGGTCGATCACTTCGCAGTCGCGGGGGGCAAGCGGGGCGACCCAGCGCCCGTCGATGTAGAAGTCGCGTTTCTCGATCATGGCAAACCTCGTCAGATGGCGGCGGCACATTGTCAGGCCCGCAAGCGGCCCACAAGCGTTGGCGTATAATTTGATCAAATTTTTGAAAAAGGCAAGGGGGCACCCTGTCCCGGCGTACCCCGGCGGGTCCAATAGCCAGTTTCGATTGAGAAATTCACCCCACAACGGAGCGTTCCAAAGGGGCGGACAGGGCTGGACATCGGAACGCCGCCGGGGTTCGCCGGGCCGGCGCGCGTGGTCGGGTGACTTCCGGCCACGCGGCTCGTGACATAGATCAAGGCGGCCGGTACGCTCCCGAGGAGAATCACGCGGCGGGCGGTTCTATCTGGCCGCACGCCAGCTGACGACCGCCGGTGGCGGCGCAGACTGCGGAACGGGCATGACGCCGACCGATCAATTCCTATCGAAAGGAAGCACAATGGCTCTTCGCCTCAACGATACCGTTCCCGACTTCACCGCCCAGACCGATCAAGGCGTGATCCGTTTCCACGAGTGGATCGGCGACAACTGGGCGATTCTCTTCTCGCACCCGAAGGACTTCACGCCGGTCTGCACGACCGAGTTCGGCGCCGTGGCGCGGCTCGCCGACGAATGGAGCAAGCGCAACACCAAGGTCATCGGCATATCGGTCGACGGCGTCGAGGAGCACAAGCGCTGGAAGCGCGACATCGAAAAAGCGGGCGGCGTCGCCCCCTATTTCCCGATCATCGCCGACGCCGGGCTGCATGTTTCTAAAGCCTTCGACATGCTGCCGCACGAATACTACCTGCCCGAAAAGCCCAGCCCCGCCGACACCGAGACCGTGCGCGCGGTCTATATCATCGGCCCCGACAAGAAGCTGAAACTGTCGATGACCTATCCGATGACGGTTGGCAGGAACTTCGCCGAGGTGCTGCGCGCGCTCGACGCGCTCCAGACCTCCGCACGCGCGGGCGTGTCGATGCCGGCCGACTGGACCCCCGGCGGCGACGTGATCATCCCGCTCGCGGTCGACGACGAGGCGGCGAAGAAGAAGTTCGGCGAATTCAGGGCCGTACTGCCCTATCTGCGCTTCACCAAGCAGCCGGGCTGACGCACGACGCGGGCGCCAATTCGTGAGCGCCCGCGCCGGTCCGATCGCGGCGGTCAGGCGCCCCGGTGGCGCCGGCGGCCTTTACACACTTGGCTTTCGCGCCTAGCTAGTCCGGAGCCCGCGCCGCAGAAGAGCCTATCCGCATGATCCGCAAACTGCTTGCAAGGTTGTCCGACAGGATGCTGTGGCGGCTCCTGCGCGAGAACATGCGGCTGCAGGTCTTCAACTACGGCACCGCGATCGCGGCGATGGTCGTGATCGCGGTGACGACGGCGCTCACCGCCTGGA